>USRP01000018.1 GCA_900557185.1 uncultured Mycoplasmatota bacterium | reverse complement strand
TCAATCTGAACACAGAAAATCTAGAGTTCACAGGAACAGGAACGATGCAAGATCCATTCGTAATTGAATAGAGGAGATTTTCTCCTCTTTTCTTTCCATGATATAGAGTAGACAATTGACGAAATAAAATGCATATGTTATGATAAGTACATATTAATTCTACAGGGAATGATTCTAAGTAGAAAAAATATTGGTAAAAAGAGAACTTATGGTTGGTGAAAATAAGTCAAGATATTTTTTTGAAATACAAATCAGGAGTAGAAAGCGTAATCTCGCGTTAAGAGAAGAGTGCATAAAGTATTTTATGAATTAAGGTGGTACCGCGATTATTTCGTCCTTAAAGCATGAAATACTTTTTTTGTTTAGGAGGAGATAAGATGACATTATATGAAGAATTAATGTGGCGTGGTTTAATTAAAGACGTTGCAGGAGAAGATTTACAAAAGAAATTAGACGAGGAAAAAATTACTTTTTATTGGGGAACAGATCCAACCGCAGATAGTTTACATTTAGGACACTATTCTTCTTTAGTGACTGCAAAACGTTTAGCAAAAGCAGGACACCATCCTATTTTATTAGTTGGAGGGGCAACTGGTTTAATTGGTGATCCAAGACCAACTGCTGAAAGAGAATTGATTTCTAAAGAAACAGTAGAGAAAAATTTAGAGGGAATTCGTAATCAAGTAAGTAAAATCTTTGATGGAAAAGCAGAAGTGGTAAACAATTATGAATGGACAAAAGATATTAGCTTTTTAGATTTCTTAAGAGATGTAGGAAAATATATCAATGTGAATTATATGTTAAATAAAGATATTATTAATCGTCGTTTAGATACAGGGATTACTTATGCAGAGTTTTCTTATACATTAATTCAAGGGAATGATTTCTTACATTTATTCCAAGAAAAAAATTGTATTATGCAAGTAGAAGGCTCTGATCAATGGGGTAATATTACAACAGGAATTGATTTAATTAAGAAGAAATTAAATAAGACTGCTTATGGATTTACAATGCCTTTAATTCTAGATAAGTATGGAAATAAATTTGGTAAGAGTGAAGGAAATGCTCTATGGCTTGATAAAAATAAAACATCATCTTATGAATTATATCAATATTTAATTAATACAGATGATGAAATGGTGATTCATTATTTAAAAGTATTTACATTCTTATCTAAAGAAGAAATCGAAGCGATTGAAAAAGAACAATTACAACATCCAGAAAGCCGTGTTGCACAAAAAGCACTTGCTCGTGAAATTATTACTGATTTACATGGTAAAGAAGAGTTTGAAAAAGCAGAAGAAATGAGTCAATTACTATTTAGTGGTAATATTCAAAAATTATCTGTCAATGATTTAAAAATCGGTTTAAAAGATGTACCTCATTTTGATATTACAGAAGAAATGAATTTAGTTGAATTTTTAGTAAATCATAAGATTGCTAGTAGTAAAAGAGAAGCTCGTGAATGGATTACAGCGGGTAGTATTACAGTCAATGGAGAAAGGGTGACTGATTTAGAATTTGTTGTTTCTAAAGAGTCTGCTTTAGAACAAACATTGACAATTATTCGTCGTGGTAAGAAAAAATATTATGTTGGTACATGGCATGAATGAGAAAATTACTTGGATAGATAAAATGGATACCACACTTCCAATTTTTCACGAAAATGAGGATAGTGTCATTTATCAATTAAATTCTGAACGTTTGTTAAAAGTATATAAAAATCATGTTAGTAACGATAAAAAAGAACAGATTACAAAAGTAGTACAATACTTTCTAAATCATCCATCTAAAAAAGATATTGTTCCAATAAAAGCATGGTTATCAAATAATGGATTAGTAGGGTATGAGATGTTATTTGAACATCAATATCAACCATTATCACAACAATTAGAAACATTTGATCAAGAGACATTAGAAAATTTGTTATATCAAATAGAGCAGGAATGTCATGAACATAATCAGGAATATATTTATACAGATATTGATGTTGATAATATTTTATATTGGAATGGTCATATCAAATGGATTGATTTTGATGATTGTTTGATTACGAATACATTAAGTAAATATGATAAGAAAAAGGGATTAGAACATCAACAAAGTGTATTTCGTTTATTTACTTTATCTCTTTTATATCATGTTTCATTAGAGGATATTTATTATGTAGAAAGAACTGATCAATTAACTTTAGAACAAAAAGAGCAGATTCGTGAAATACTTGCAGGACATCATAGTTCTTTAGATACATTATTAGAACATTTTCATTTCTTAAATAGACAAAAATAAAGGAAGCAAATGCTTCCTTTTCTTAACGGTTATAGAATTCAACAATTAATGCTTCTTTGATTTCTGGGTTTAATTCGCTTCTTTCTGGATATCTTACATAAGTAGCACTCATGTTCTTTTCATCATAAGTAATGAATTCAACACGTTTATTAACAGCTTCTAAGCTAGCTTTAATTGCTGGATGTTCTTTTGAGTTTTCTTTTACAGCAATTACATCACCAGGTTTTACTTGGTAAGATGGAATATCTACTTTTCTACCATTTACTGTAATATGACCATGGTTTACTAATTGTCTAGCTCCTCTTCTTGTTGTAGCGAATCCAATACGATAAACTAAGTTATCTAAACGACTTTCTAAAAGTTTTAGTAAGTCTTCACCGTGAACTCCTTTTAATTTTCCAGCCATTTCAAATGTTTTTCTGAATTGTTTTTCTGTTAACCCATACATATATCTAACTTTTTGTTTTTCTTGAAGTTGTTCTCCATAGTTAGATAATTTTTTCTTACGATCTTGTCCATGAGCTCCAGGTCCGTAAGGTTTCTTAGCTAATTCTTTTCCTGTTTCAGTAGTAGAGAAACCAACACGACGTGCTCTTCTGTACTCAGATCCTGTGTATCTTGCCATACTTTTCCTCCTTCTTACGTAGTTTCAAAGAGGAGATAACATTCAAGATTAGGGTGTTTATTTAAATCGTTTCGCTTGGCAGCAAAGTTACTACAACCCACTCGGTAATAAACACATTAACCTGCTTGTTATCAAGCTGCTCTTTTCGTTCATACGCATACATAATTATATGATAAAAGGCCTTGAAAGTCAACAGAAAATTATCGATACTTTACATATTTCACAAAAATTAGACAAAATATTGCAAAAAAAGACACGAGTGTGATATAGTTATACTAACGAGGTGATACAAGTGAATAGTCTTACTTTAATGATTTTGACAATATATGTAATAACTATTATACTTGTTGTTTTCGTACTGAATTTGATTCAAAATAAGAAAAACAAAAAGTTAAAACATCACTTAGAAGAGTTAGAAATAGAAAAAAATGAAATTGATTCTGCACCGATTGCTCCAGAACTATCGAAAGTAGAAACTTTTTTAAAAAATGAGAGTGTAGAAGCAATGTATGAGAAGTGGAAAAATCGTTTAGATGATATTAAAAATCATCAAATTCCTAAAATTACAGACATGTTATTAGAAGCTGATTATTCTCTTTCTAAAATGGATTATAAAAGTACTCTCTATAAGATTGCAAAATTAGAGATGGAATTATATAAAGTAAAAGCTAATTCAGAATTTCTATTGGGAGAAATCCGTTCTATTACGACGAGTGAAGAAAAGAACCGTGGTATTATTACAAAATTAAAGACTAAATACCGTGAGTTATATGAGAAGTTTGTCGCAACTCGTACAGAGTTTGGAGAAGCTGAAAATGCAGTTCAAAATCAATTCGCAACGATTGCTAAAATGTTTGAAAAGTTTGAACTTGTAATGGATAAGAATCAATATACGGAAGTAACACAAGTTATGAAAGTAATCGATAATTCTTTAAAACATATGGAAATTGTTGTTGAAGAAGTACCAAGTATTGAACTTTTAGCAACGAGTATTTTACCTAAGAAAATGGCTGAATCCATGGAAATATATAAAAGTATGGTCAGTATGGGATATCCCCTTGATTATTTAAATGTCGAATATAATATTGAAGAAGCCAATAAAAAAATTACTGATATTAGAAAACGTGTACAGAGTTTAAATTTAGAAGATAGTTTATTTGAATTAAAAATATTATTAGAATATTTTGAACAATTATATCAAGACTTTGAAAAGGAAAAACAAGAGCGTAGTATTTTTGAAAATGCAAGTAATACATTTAAAAATAAACTCAGTCGTATGAATCGTTTAGTAGAAGATATCTTTGCTAAGTTTGATAATATTAAAAGTACATATCATTTATCTAATGATGATGTGACTGTATTAAATGAAGTAAGAGAAAAATTAGGTGTTTTAAACCATGATTTTGAAGTATTTCAAGAACATACAGGCAATCATACATTTGCTTATTCTAAATTAACACATGAAGTAGAATTATTAACCAATCGTTTAGTGGCTTTACAAGAACGTTTAGATGAAACACTAGAAGTCATTGGTGGTATGAAAGCAGATGAGGTAAGAGCACGTGAACAATTAGATGAAGTAAGAAGTATTTTAAAAGAATCTAAATTAAAAATTCGCGATTATAATTTACCAGTGATTCCAAATACATATTTTGTAGAATTAAAAGAGGCAGGAGCTGCTATTAAAGAGATTGTGAAAGAATTGGATAAAAAACCAATTACAATTACAACGTTAAATACGAGAGTAGATACAGCTCGTGACTTAGTTTTAAAATTATATATGACAACGAAAGAATTGTTAAAAACAGCGATGTTTGCCGAAATGGCAATTGTCTATGGGAATCGTTATCGTAGTTCAGTAGAAGGTTTAGATAAGAAATTAACTTATTCAGAAGTGTTATTTTATAAAGGTGAGTATCATAAATCATTAGAGCTTACTATTAATTGTTTAAATCGTATTGAACCAGGTATTTATGATAAATTATTAAAATTATATGGAAATGAGAAGTAGTGTCATCGCTACTTTTTTTAAAAGAAATGAGGGGATCTTGTGAATCAAACATATGATAAAATTGTCGATGAGGCAGAAGAACGTGATGTTTTAAACGATATTGAAACACCAGAAAACAAATTATTGTCAGAAACACTAGAACAATTAGAAGAAAAAGATTATTTAGAACGTTTTATGGAAGAAACAGACTATGATAACTTTCAAAATAAATGCGATGATTATTCTAAAAGTGACATGGAACAGGAAAAGTAATGGGACTTCTCATTACGGATAAAATTCGGTATACTAGTAAGTAGGTGATACAACTGAAGAAGTAACAAACCCAGAAACTTCTGATTCTGTATTATTAATTGTTGCTGGATTAATTATTTCTGCAGCTGCAGGAACATTTGCTATGAAACAATTAAAAAATCATGCTTAATTGAAAGACAAGGTTGAAACCTTGTCTTTTTGTTTGCTATAATATACGTCGGAGGAAGAACTATGGAGAAATTAATATTAATTAAATATGGAGAACTAACAACCAAAAAAGGAAATCGAAATTTGTTTATTAAGATTTTGACGAAAAATATAGAAGAAATGTTACAAAATTACGATGTCAATATTATAAAAAATAGAGTACGTATGTTTATTGAAGTAAATGATCATAAATTTGATGAAGTTGTAAATCAGTTACAGAAAGTATTTGGACTACATAGTATAGTCATTTGTGAAAAAGTAAATACTAAAGATATAGAAGAATTAAAAAAGATTGCTTTTAAAATGTTAGAACAAGAAACATTTGATACATTTAAAGTAGTTACAGATCGTGCTGATAAAACTTATCCAATTAAGAGTATGGAAGTAAGTAGACAAATAGGTGGTTATTTATTAAAATATTTAGATTGTAAAAAAGTAGATATTCACCATCCACAACTCACATTACATATTGAAATTAGAACGGATGGTACGTATTTTTATACGAAAGAAGTAGAAGGCATTGGTGGTTATCCAGTTGGTATTCAAGGAAAAGGAATGCTGATGTTAAGTGGAGGAATCGATAGTCCAGTAGCTGGATATCTTGCTTTAAAGCGTGGTGTTCAAATCGAATGTATTTATTTTGATTCACCACCTCATACAAGTATAGAAGCAAAGAATAAAGTTCTAACATTAGCTTCTATTTTAAATGAATACTCAGGTCATATGAAAGTACATGTTATTCCATTTACAAAATTACAGGAAGCAATCTTTAAAAATTGTGATCCTACTTATATGATAACCATTATGCGTCGTATGATGTATCGTATTACAGAAAGACTTGCTAAAAAAAGAAATTGTAAAATTATCGTCAATGGTGAAAGTATTGGCCAAGTAGCAAGTCAAACACTAACGAGTATGAGTGTTATTAACGAAGTAACAAACATGCCTGTAATACGTCCTGTTGCATGTATGGATAAATTAGAAATTATTCGTATGAGTGAAAAGATTGGTACTTATGAAACAAGTATTTTACCATTTGAGGATTGTTGTACAATCTTTGTACCAAAACATCCAGTTATTCATCCAGATCTAAAAAAAGCAAGAGAAATGGAAACTACGTTTGATTATGAGTCATTGATTCAAGAATGTTTAAAAAATGTTGTTACAATTTCTAACTTTGAAGAAGAATCTAGTGATTTATTATAACCCAAAAATTACCATAACATTTTTTGTATGAAACCTCAAAATGTACACATTCTATTAGTGTACAGGAGGTGAAACTGATATGAAAAACAGTACAACAAGTAAATTAGTTGTTCCTGGAGCTAAACAAGCAATTGAACAAATGAAATACGAAATTGCTAACGAATTAGGTGTTAATTTAGGTCCAGATGCTACTTCACGTGCTAATGGTTCAGTTGGTGGAGAAATCACTAAGAGATTAGTACAAATGGGTGAACAACACCTAGGAAGTACATCTACTTACCAAGGAAAATAGTTTTTAAAAGCGCACCATAGGTGCGTTTTTTTAAGAGGTGAGAAAGATGAAAGAGAAAATAGAAAGAGAATATCACATGGGAGTTCCATATTTTAAAAAAGTAGAGGAACAAATAGAACAAAAAAAGAAGAGCTAGTCTCTTCTTTATTCTGTTAAATCACTTGGATTTGGATCAGCACTACATTTTACAAACTTAAAATATTGTTCTTTCGTACATAGATAATAAGTACAAGTATTATCTGGACAATCAGGAGCAGGTTCTAATTTATATCTTCCGCCTCCTAAGTCTTTTACTTTAGAAAACAATGCTTCCTTTGGATGAGAAAACAATATTTCTCTTCTAACCGCACCACCTGGAAACCAGATTGCATAAACAAATATAATAACGATAATTGTTACAAATACAATTGGTACTTTAGAAGATACTTTTCTTGGCATCATATATAATCACTCCTATATTATTAATATATCATAGAAATGAAAAATTACAAAATTTTATCGACAATCCCATAATCGAGCGCTTCTTTCGCATTTAAGAAGTGATCTCTTTCTGTATCTTTTTCTACTTTTTCTAACTTTTGACCTGTATTTTTAGATAGAATAGTATTTAATTTATCTTTTAATTTTAGTATTCTTTCAGCGACAATTTTAATCTCTGTCGCTTGTCCTTCAGCTCCTCCTAATGGTTGATGAATCATCACTTCACTATTTGGTAGACAACACCTTTTTCCTTTGCTACCACTTGAAAGTAAAAACGCTCCCATACTTGCAGCCATTCCTACACAAATAGTCGAAACGTCACTCTTAATAAAATTCATCGTATCATAAATGGCCATCCCAGAAGTAATACTTCCCCCTGGAGAATTAATATATAAACTAATATCATCGTGATTTAAACTATCTAAATAGAGTAGTTCTCCTACTACAATATTCGCACTGGCATCAGTGATTTCTCCACTTAAAATAATAATACGATCTTTCAATAATCTAGAATATATATCATATGCTCGTTCACCATTACTACTTTTTTCTATGACTGTTGGTATTAACAAAATATCACCCTCTCATTTATATATAGTTCAAAATAAATGAACTTATACACAGAAGAGTGTGACAAAATGAATGTTTTTTGATAAAATGATAATGTATAGAGAATAAGAGGGAAAGATTATGAGAATGATAAAAGTAAACTATAGGAATATTGAAACCAAAGAATTTTTAGAAGATTCATCGCTTTTAGAAATTAGTGATAGTTTTAAGAAGTACTATAATTATCCGATTTTAGTTGCCAAAGTAGACAATGATATTACACCACTTTCAGAAAAAGTAACCAAAAAATGTGATATCGACTTTTATGATCGTTCTTCTGATGTTGGAAATGAAATATATGGACGTAGTTTACAATTTGTACTGATTTTAGCCGTTAAAAGATTATTTGGGCGTGATGCAGACATTGTAGTAGAACATTCCATCGATAAGGGTGTATATTGTGAATTACATGGAGCATCATTAGATAAACCAGTTGTCAAAAAACTTGCGTCTGAAATGCAGAAGATTGTCGAAGAGAATTTGATTTTTACAAAAGTCAGTGTTTCTCGTATCGATGCTATTAAATATTTTAAAGCAAAGAAGAAAATGGATAAAGTTCATGTTTTAAAATATATTAGTAATACTTATATTAATTTGTATCGATTAGATGATCTATATGATTATTTCTATGGTGATCTAGTTTACAGTACAAAGGTGTTAGATGATTTTAAATTAACGTATATTAAAGGAAATGGATTTGTATTAAGCTATCCGGATATTTATAATCCAGAATGTACATTAGATTATAAACACCATCCAAAATTATTTGATGCTTTCCTAGATTATACGAATTGGGGTAGAACACTTGGTATCAATAATGCAGCAGATTTAAATGAACAAGTATCAACTGGTCGTTATGGAGATTTAATTCGTGTTGCAGAAGCATATTATGATGGTCAATTATCGAATATTGCCGAAGAAATTTTAAACAAGAAAAACAATATTCGTTTAATCTTATTAGCAGGTCCTTCTTCTAGTGGAAAAACAACAACGAGTAAAAAATTACAAATCTATTTACAAAGTAAAGGAATTAAAACCCATCAAATATCTATCGATGATTATTATCTAGATCGTAGTAAAACACCACTTGATAAAGATGGTAATCCTGACTTTGAAAGCATCCGTGCCATCGATTTAGAATTATTTAACAAACATCTTATGAAATTATTGGATGGTGATAAAGTATTACTACCAGAATTTAACTTTGTCACAGGAAAAAGAGAATTTAAAAAGAAATGGTTACAACTGGGAGAAGATGATATGATTGTTATAGAAGGATTACATGCATTAAATGATGAACTTACAATGAGCATCGAAAGAAAGCGTAAATATCGTATTTATATGAGTCCATTGACACAATTAAATATTGATAATCACAATCGCATTCATACGAGTGATACAAGAAAATTAAGAAGAATTATCCGTGATAATAAATATCGTGGTTATTCTGCTTCCGACACGCTTTCTATGTGGCCTAAAATTCGTGCTGGAGAAGAAAAAAACATCTTCCCATATCAAGAAGATGTCGATAAAATTATCAATTCTGCACTTCTTTACGAATTAGGTGTCTTAAAAGCATATGCAGAACCACTATTGTTTAGTGTCAAAGAAAATGACCCAGTATATCCAGAAGCATTACGTTTAATTAACTTCTTAAGAAATTTTTTACCAATTCCATCAGAAGAAGTGCCAAAAGATAGTGTACTTCGTGAATTTATTGGAAATAGTTGTTTTGGGGGAAATAATCTTTTATCATGATTAAAGTAGCAATCAATGGATTTGGTGAAGTAGGAAATGATATCTTCGAACAATTACAAGGTGCCGAAGGATATCAAGTAATAGCCATTAATTTCATAGGTGATAAAGAAAACTTCTATCGTTTTTGTGCATTACACTATCCTGATATTTATGTATTCTATGAGTCAGATATTTCCAATTTACCTTGGGATGCATTAGAAATAGACTGTGTCGCAGATACAACCAATCAGAAAGAAAATATCAAGAAACATATCAAAGCAGGAAGTAGACATGTTGTAATGATAGAACCAAACAAAAAAGTAAAGTGTTATAGAAAGAAAGGAAGATCAAAATGATTAAAGTAGCAATTAATGGATTTGGAAGAATAGGAAGATTAGTATTTCGTTTAATGGAAGACGATGCAAATTTTGAAGTAGTCGCAATCAATGATATTACAGAACCAGAACAACTTGCATATTTATTAAAATACGATACTTCTCATAAGAATTATCGTGTTGATGAAATTACATATGGAGAAGATTATATTCAAGTAGGGGATCATAAAATTAAAATCTGTAAAGAATTAGATCCTGTAAATTTACCATGGAAAGAATTAGAAATTGATGAAGTATTTGAATGTACTGGTAAATTTGTAAAATATGAAGATGCTCACAAACATATCGAAGCAGGAGCTAAAAAAGTAATTATCTCTGCTCCAGGTAAAGGAGATATGAAAACAATTGTATACAATGTCAATAGTGATACATTAGATGGTAGTGAAGAAATCATCAGTGCTGCAAGTTGTACAACAAACTGTTTAGCACCTGTTGCCAAAGTATTAGATGAAGTATTTGGTATTGAAAAAGGATTCATGACAACAGTTCATGCTTATACCAATGATCAAACTATCTTAGATGTTGCTCATAAAAAAGGAATCAAAGCACGTCGTGGTAGAGCAGGAGCTGCTAATATTATTCCTGCTAGTACAGGAGCCGCAGTAGCCGTTGGAAAAGTACTTCCAAACTTACTTGGTAAATTAGATGGAATGGCATTCCGTGTACCAGTAACAGATGGATCTGTTGTCGATCTTACAGTAGAATTAAAAAGGAATGTAACTGTAGAAGAAGTGAATAATGCATTAAAGAATGCTAGCAATGAAACATTAGGATTCACCATGGATCCAATTGTATCAAGTGATATTATCGGTTCTCACTACGGAAGTTTAGTAGATGGACTTTGTACTACATTAATTGAAGTAGATGGAAAACAAATGGTAAAAGTAGTTGCTTGGTATGACAACGAAATGAGTTACTCAACACAAATGGTTAGAACAGCCAAATTATTAGGAACAATGCTATAAGCATTGTTTTTACTTGACAAATTATTCATTGGGTGTTATATTAAATGCAGTTTGAAGAGAAAGGAGTGAGAACATGATTCAAAGATTATATGTGCAACAATTCAGTGATAATGGAAGTGGGACATTATGTTCTCGCTATTTTTCGTAATCTATTTTTTAAGAAATGCCATTATCACAAGTAATGGCATTTTTATTGTCTATAATTATCAATATAAAAAAGAGGAGGTAACGATATGAAAGAAAAAAAAGATGCAACCATCAAAGAATTTCGTTTACTTTTCCACTATTTAAAACATAAAAAATTACAACTTATTATGTATATTTTTCTTGTACTATTGAATTTTATTCCATATTTATTTACAGCTTTTATTTGGGGTTTAGCCCTAGAAACACTACTAAACAATCAATTTCAAAAGTTTGTATATATTGTAATAGCTTATGAATCATTACAAGTTATATTTTCTGGATTAAGTTATAATATCAGAGCCAAACTTTATAAAACATTAGAATTAGAATTTAGTTCCCGTCTTTCTAAAGATCTATATCGTAAAGTAGACCAATTACCTGCAATTGCTTTTGAAAATATTGGGGTTGGAGAGTTCATTAATAGAATTACACAAGAACCAGAACAAATTTTAAGTCTACTCGATCGATTAATTTATTTAGTTGTACAAGGAATTGTTTCTATTGTAGTTGTATTACTTGCTTTTTATATATCTATTATATTAGGACTCGAAGTAATTGTTTTCGCATTGATTATGGGAATTATGTCATATCGAGTATTCCCTAAAATAAAAAAAGTACAAAAAGAAATCAAACAACAAAGCGATCAAGCTGTGAAATACGCAACAGAAAATATCAGTGGAATTCGTGAAGTAAAAGCACTTGGTATGAAAGAAAACACTGAAAAAAAATTATTTCGCTTCTTAGACGATACCTATAAAAAAAGAAAAGAAAGTTCCAATTATGAAGTAAATTTTCACAGTTGGAATAATGCGATTTATTTTATATTACAAGGTGTTATTTTCGCAACATGTGGTTATTTTGTAGTACAAGGAAAAATCGCTTATTCTACCTTTATTATGTTTGAAACTCTGTTGTGGAGAATTGATTCTTTAGTAGAAAGCTTAAGTGATTTTGGAATTAATTATAATAAAGTGGTAGTCTCATTAAGTAGGATAAATGATATATTAGAAAATAGACTATATCCAGATGAGAAATTTGGTAAAGTAGAATTACAAAATGGGGAAGGTAAAATTGAATTTAATAATGTAAAATTCCGATATCAAGATGAAGAAAAATTTGTATTAAATGGAATCAATATGACTTTATTACCACATCGTAAAATCGCAATTGTGGGACGAAGTGGAAATGGAAAAAGTACTATCTTTAATCTGTTGCTCCGTTATTTTGACGCGACATCAGGTGAGATTAAAATAGATGGTACTCCAATTGAAAACTTAACAGAAAAATCATTACGTGAAACTATTTCTATTATTCGTCAAAGTCCATATTTATTTAATATGAGTTTTATAGATAATTTTAAACTGGTAAAACCAGATACTACTTTGGACGAAGTAAGAAAAGCTTGTAAAGAAGCATATATTGATGATTATATTATGAGCTTACCAAACCAGTATGATACTATTATTGGAGAAGGTGGTGTCAATTTAAGTGGAGGTCAAAAACAACGTATTGCGATTGCTAGAACACTACTTTTAAATACTAAAATCATATTGTTTGATGAAGCAACGAGTGCATTGGATAATGAATCACAAGAATATATCAAACAAACAATGGATCATCTAGTAAAAGATCATACTGTTATTATTGTTGCACATCGTCTATCTACCATTGTAGATGCTGACGAAATTCATGTTATTCAACAAGGAAATGATGTTGCCTGTGGCACTCATGAAGAACTTTTGAAAACAAGTGATGTATATCAAAAGTTATATGAAACAGAATCTTCAAACTAAGGAAAGTTTTCTTTCCTTTTTTTCTTACAATTTTGTCATCTGAATCGATTTTCTTTGTAAAAAGATAGAAACATGGTAAAATAGTAATGTATGAATATGGATATGTGAGGGTAGTCGAGATGAAAAGAAATCGTATACTGATTATAGTTATGTTGATGATTGTAGTATTTGTTCTTCTGTTAACCTATTTTGTTACTACAGTAATCAAACAAGAAAATAAAAAAGAGACATTACAACAAATTTATCAAGCAACAGAACAATATATCTTACCACGTCAATCTAATTACTATGCTGGACAAGAAGCATTTATTTCAATTCATGTATTACAGCAAGAAGGATATCTCGATTCGGATGTCATTCATCCTGTCACAGGAAAACCATTTTCTAAGAATGATTATGTCAAAGTAAGTGTAAATGCAGATTATACAATGAATTTTGAACTGAATGGAGCGTGAAAAAATGAAAAAAACAATTAGAGATTATGATTTATGTGAAAAGAAAGTATTAATTCGTTGTGATTTTAATGTACCAATGAAAGATGGTGTTATTACTGATGACTATCGTATTCAATCGAGTTTAAAAACAATTCAATATGCCTTAGATCATCAAGCAAAAGTGATATTACTTTCACATTTGGGTAGAATCAAAGAAGAAAGTGATAAAGCAAAGAATGATTTAAAACCAGTTGCAATTCGTCTTAGTGAATTGTTAGGAAAAGCAGTTACCTTTATTCCTGAAACAAGAGGACAACAGTTAGAACAAGCTGTTATGAAAATGAATGCAGGAGATGTCATTTTAATTCAAAATACAAGATATGAAGATTTAGATGGAAAAAAAGAAAGTAAGAATGATCCTGAATTAGGACGTTATTGGGCTTCTTTAGGAGATCTTTATATTAACGATGCCTTTGGTACTTGTCATCGTGAACATGCTTCTAATGTTGGTATTGCAACCCATTTACCAAGTGGTATTGGCTTCTTAGTAGAAAAAGAAATAGAAAATATCGAACAAGTTGTTGCTAATCCAGAAAGACCATTTACTGTGATATTAGGAGGAGCCAAAGTAAGTGATAAAATCAAAGTAATTGAAAACTTAGTAACCAAAGCCGATCATATTTTAATTGGTGGAGGAATGGCTTATACTTTTTTAAAAGCTCAAGGATTTGAAATTGGAAAATCATTGTTAGATGATGAATCCATTGCCTTTTGTCAATCCATGTTATCTCAGTATCCAGATAAAATTGTATTACCATGCGATCACTACGTATCTGAATCAACAGAGGGTACAGGAGAATTAAAAACAATCGAAGAAACCAATAGCAATGATATGGGATTAGATATCGGAGATCAAACCATAGCTCGTTTTACAGATATCTTAAAACAAAGTCATACTGTTATTTGGAATGGACCAGTTGGTTTATTTGAAAATCCTTCTTTCCAAAAAGGAACAGTCGCACTTTGTGAAGCAATGAAAGAAGTATCTGGAAAAACAATTGTCGGTGGTGGAGATACTGCAAGTGCAGTTAAAAAACTAGGTTATGGAGAAGTATTTACTCATATTTCAACTGGAGGAGGAGCTTCTCTAGAACTATTAGAAGGTAAAACATTACCAGGTATCGCATGTGTTTCAGATAAATAGAAAGTAGGTGTCACAGAACTTGAAGACGGAAAAGAAAAAAATCAGCAGTGTACTTAACATTATTTTGTTAGTTGCTGTGACAGGACTTGTATTATATTTCTCACTAAAAGATAACTATCAAATGATTTTACATGAAATTTTTACAATGAATGTTTGGTGGTTATTAATAGGAGCTTTATTAGTCCTTGCTTGTTATTATTTAAGAAGTGTTTCACTTCATATTTTAATACGTAAATTTTCGAATAAATATAGCTTTAAAAAAGCCTTTAAATTGACACTTACAACACAGTTTTTAAATGGAGTGACACCATTCGCAACTGGTGGTCAACCATTCCAGGTCTACATCCTAAAAAAAGATGGAATACGTCTTGGCGATGGGACAAATATTATTATGCAGAACTTTATCGTTTATCAAATCGCTTTAGTATTGTTAGGTGTTCTTGCCATCAGTTATAATTTTTTCTTTCATATATTCAAGGAATCAGGACTTCTACGTGATTTAACAACAATTGGATTTATTATTAATACTTTAGTAACAGTTGGATTATTTGTCATTGCTTTTGCCAAGAAGTTTAATCGTTTTATTATTCGTAAAACTGTATCTTTACTATATCGTTTACATATTATTAAAAATAAAGAAACTGTTATGGATAAAATGAGTGATTCTATTGAAAACTTTCACGAAGGTGCGAAACTGTTAATGAAAGATAAAAAGAGTTTTATCTATAATATTTTCTTAAACTTCTTATCACTTATTTGTCTTTATCTAGTACCTCTTACCATTGCTTATGGAATGGGAGTAACAGATGCCTTTACTGGTGTAGAATCAGTAGTCGCAAGTGCATATGTTATGTTAATTGGAGCCTTTGTACCAATCCCTGGTGGTACAGGAGGATTAGAATATAGTTATATGGCATTTTATGGCAACTTTATGAAAGGAAGTATTTTAAATGCTAGTATGATTATATGGAGATTTTTAACATATTATCTTGGTATGATTGTTGGCGGTATTACATTAAACTTAAAAGGAAGGAAGAAGTAATATGAGAATCGGAATTTTTACAGATACATATCCACCATATATTAATGGAGTATCAACAAGTATTGTCATGTTACAACATGCACTAGAAAAACTAGGTCATGAAGTATTTATCGTGACTGTTAATCCTGAAAATATGAAATATCAATTCGATAATGATAATAAAATTATTCGTATTCCAGGAGTACCAATTGGTATTTACGATTATCGTTTAACCGGAATATATCCATTAAGAGCCATTGAAACAATTAAAAAATGGAATCTAGATATTATTCACTCTCATACCGAATTTGGTATTGGTACTTTTGCTAGAATCATGGCTAAACAATTAGATATTCCTTTAGTTCATACTTATCATACGATGTATGAAGATTATGTTCACTATATTACAAAAGGATATTTCCAACGTTCTAGTAAAAAAATCGTAGAATATCTTACGAAATTTTACTGTGATAAAACTGCAACAGAACTAATTGTTCCAACCAAAAAAACTTATGATTTATTTAAACAAAAATATAAGTATGATCGTAATGTACATATTGTTCCAACAGGAATTGAAGTAGAACGTTTTTATTCTGAACAATTTAAAGAAAAAGAAATTAATGATTTAAGAAAAAAACTAGGAATTCGTTCCAATGAAGATGTCATCTTATTCGTTGGAAGATTGGGTGAAGAAAAGAACGTGAATACGTTAATCGAAGCCCATGTTAGTATTACAAGAACCAATCCCAATACGAAATTATTAATCGTTGGGACGGGACCTGACTTAGATAATTTTAAAGAATTAGCCCGTAAATATGGTGTTACCAAAGATGTTATCTTTGCTGGTCGTGTTCCATGGGAAGAAGTTCCTAAGTATTATCAAGTCGCAACTTTATTTGCTACAGCTTCTAAAACAGAAACACAAGGGTTAACTGTAATCGAAGCAATGGCAGCTAGTTTACCTGTTGTCGCATACGATGATGAAGCATTCCGCGATGTCGTTATCGATGGTTTAAATGGACATTTATTCCAAACGAAAAAAGGGTATAAAGATGCGGTAAGAGATATATTAGATCATCCTGATACGTATGAACAAATGTGTAGACAAGCACGTATCACCGCTGATCAACACTCTTCAAAATACTTTGCTGAACAAGTATTAGATGTATATCGCACAGCATTCAGAGGTAACCCAATCTCAAAAAATCGTACCTTTTTAGGAAAAATGAAAGATGTTGCAAAGAAGGGATTCTATGGAAAATAAAAAAATATTCGCCAATCAAAAAATGTATATGACAAAAACAGAAATTGAAACCTTTATACAAGCATTTCAAAATAAAACAATGGAACATCTAATCATTTGTCCAACAGCCATTTATTTGCCACTCTTTCAAGAGAGTCATTTACAACTAGGAATCCAAAACGTATTCTATGAAGATACAGGTGCTTATACAGGAGAAATATCTCCCTTACAAGTCAAAGAATACCATGTATCATATGCGATTATTGGACACTCAGAACGTCGTATGATCTTTCAAGAAAGCAATGAAATGCTTCAAAAAAAGATAGATGCCTGTTACAAGCATCAAATCACACCTATCTTTTGTATTGGTGAAACAAAAGAACAATATGAAATGCACAAAACAAATCAAGTCTTAAAAAGACAAATATTTGATGTATTAAAAAACGTCAAACAAGAAGCACTAGAACATATCATCATTGCCTATGAACCACTATGGGCAATTGGAACAGGACTTGTTCCTAGCAATGAAGAAATCGAACGTATTACACAATATATAAAAAGTATCATCAATCAAGCATTTCACGTATCAGTACAAGTATTATATGGAGGTAGTGTAAACGAAAACAATATTGTAGAATTAAATCAAATTTCCAATATTGATGGTTTCTTAGTCGGTGGTGCTTCTAAAAATAGTAGTAAGATTTTAAAGATGTATGAAGTCGTTGTATCCTAGCGACTTTTTTCTTGTTTTTTCGACATAGTGCGACAAAACTAGAATATTCTCGCTCTAGCATATAAAATGCAGTCAGGTGTATAATAAAATCATGAAAAATAAGCAGTACGGAAAAGAGTAGAAAGAGGGATTATAATGAAAGAAATAAAAATTTTAATGATTGATGACAATAAAAACTTAGTAGAAATGATTCGAGAATATTTTAAAGACCATGAAACCATTCACTTAGTAGATGTTGCCTATGATGGAAAAGAAGGATTTGATAAGATTAAAAATAATCAAGATGCATATGATGTCATCTTACTTGATTTAATTATGCCAAATAAAGATGGTATGTATGTGTTAGAAGAAATGAAGAAGCATGATATTCATAAAAATGTCATTGTAGAAACAAGCTATAATGCCAGTGAAACAATTCGTCAAGTATCAGAATACGGAGTTAACTATTTTCTATTAAAACCATTTGATTTAAAAGATTTAGAAAAAAGAATCATGAATTTCTGCACTGATAAAACATTAGAAAGTAAAAACATTGACTTCTATCACAATAACTTACAAATATCGATTACTAAAATACTACACGAATTAGGAATACCTTCACATATTAAAGGATATCAATATATTCGTGAAGCAATTGGAATCATCTACGAACATCCAGAAGTAATCGGTGGTATTACAAAAGAACTATATCCAGAACTAGCAAGTAAATTTGATACTACTGTTTCACGTGTCGAAAGAGCTATTCGCCATGCGATAGAAGTCAGTTGGAATCGTGCTAACTGGTCACTCATGGAAGAAATATTTGGAAATAGTGTAGATATTGATAAAGCGAAACCAACTAATAGTGAATTTATCGTCACAGTAGCTGATAAATTAAGACTAGAATCTAAAAAGATAGGGATTGTATAATTTCTATTTTTTATTTTTATACAAGTTTGTCGAAAAATGAGGGTAATGTATGGTATAATGATTAAGATTATACAGTATTAGGATGTGAAGTATGAAGAATAAAAAGGGAAACAAGAAAAAAATATTTTATAATAGTGTCATTATTTTTAATATTTTATTAATTGTTAGTTTAATCGCTTATTACGGTTATCGATTAGTTTATTACTATAAATTAGAACATCAACCTCCAAAAGAACTAAAATATCTATCAGAAAAAATTACATCAGGAAATCAATTAGTCAATGAAGGAGATGGACTCTATTTAGATGAAGCTAGTAAAACATTCTACTTCAAAGGAGTAAACGTTAATAATTATCTTTATTATTCTGGTAATATGTGGCGTATTATCAAAATAAATAAAGATAGTAGTATGGTACTTATATTAAATCAACCAATTACTTCTATTACTTATGGAACAAATAGTCAGTATCAAACTTCTTCGGTTCACAGTTATTTAAATAAAATAGAAAATCAACCATATACAGGTCTATTTGAACAAGTATTGAATCATCCCGATAGCTATTTAAAAAAGACAGCAATATGTACAGATGTCATTGCTAACGTCGAAGATATCACTTGTGAGAAAACGAATAATCAAGATTTAGTTGGAATTTTAAATTTAAGTGATTACGAATTATCTGGTGGAAAAAATGGCTATTTAAATAATGGAGTATCTTATTATACAGCAACAAGAGATAATTATGATCGTATATATTATGTACATAGTAAAGGTGGAGTATCACTTGCAGATGATTATAGTGAACATAACTATGGTGTTAGACCAACCATTACTTTAAAACCAAAAATTAACTATCTATCAGGAGATGGTAGTGAAAATAACCCATATATTATCGAAGAAAAAGAACAAATTCCAACCATTCAGGTAGGAGATTATGTAAATTATAGTGGTTATACTTGGAAAGTAATCTCTAAAAATGATAGTACTTATAAACTTGCTACCACAACTTTATTAACGGATGCAAATGGACAAGTTTATACGAGAAGCTATGGAAATAGAACAAGTGAATATAATCCAAAAACATATGGTTCTTTAGCTTATTATTTAAATCGTACTTGGTATCGTACTTTAGATTCTAGTCTCATTGTCGATGGTGTATGGAATATTGGTAATTATCAAGTAGAAGGAATTACTGATTATAAAAATATTTATACCAATACAGTTACAGCCAAAGTAGGTTTATTATCAGTTGGAGAAATGTATTCATTAGAATTACCAAATACATGGTTACTGACTTCTTTAAATGAAGAAGATGGTATGGTATATACGGTACAACAAGGAAATAAATACTTCTCAGATATTATAGATAGTGAATATGGTATTCGTCCAGCAATTTATATTACAAATCAAGTAAAAATTATATCTGGTTCAGGAGTACTTTCTGATCCATATGTGATAGGAGGTATGTAGATGAAAAAGAAGAAAAAAACAGCTATCTTTTTACTTATCATAGATGTTTGTATGATTATCTGCTTCTTCCTCGCATATGGGCCATTCTCTTACTTAAGAGAACTTTATATTACAACAGCTATGACAACTATGTCTCATAAATATCTAGCTCGTACTATATATACAGAAGATATTATCAATGACGTATTAGATGAAAATTACGTAAAAGAAACAAACGAAAATACAGATACAAGTGATATTGTCATAGGTGATATCGATGATAGTGGAGAATATGATTCTATTTATGATGAAAAAATCTTAACAAGAGATCCTGCTCATCCAGAATATAAATTAATTCCTTTAAAAGGAAATGGATATCAAGGATATATGGTTGCGATATATGATCCTAGTCGTGTAGAACTCGTTATGACAAATAAATTAGGACGTGTTGGTCAATTCCTAAGAGAATTAGTAGTAGATAATCAAGCGATATTAGGAATGAATGCCAGTGGTTTCGTAGATCAAAATGAAATGGGAAATGGTGGAGAACCAACTGGTATTGTAATACAAGATGGTAAAGTAATTTGGGATGCTACAAAAACTGGATACTCAGGTGGAATTGCTGGCTTTACAAAAGATAATAAATTAGTACTTACCAAAGGTACAGCAGAAGAAGCAATTAAAGCAGGAATTGAAGATGCTGTAGAATTTGGACCATTCTTAATCGTTAATGGAAAAGCAGCAGAGATAAAAGGAAATGGTGGTTGGGGAGTTGCTCCAAGAACTGTTTTAGCGCAACGTAAAGATGGAATCGTATTATTTGTAGTAATCGATGGTAGACAACCTGGATATAGTTTAGGAATTAGTATGAATGAACTAACAAAACTATTACAACGATATAAAGCACATAACGCAGTTAATTTAGATGGAGGTGCTTCTAGTAGTATTGCCATTGGAAATGAAACAATTACAAAACCATGTGGTTATAGCGCAACAGGAGAAAGAAGAATTCCAAATGCTTGGGTATTAAAATAGAACATCGAATTAACTCGATGTTTTTTCTTTTCATTAAGAGCAAAATATGGTATATTGGATATAGTAGAAGACTCGTGAGGTGTAGTATATGAACAG
>USRP01000017.1 GCA_900557185.1 uncultured Mycoplasmatota bacterium | reverse complement strand
ACGCACTTCTATCACAAGATCTAGAAATTCAAGGAACAGGAACGATGCAAGATCCATATGTAATCGAATAGAGGAGAGTATCTCCTCTTTTGTTTTATAATATATGAAATTGGAATAGATATAATTTATATATGATAGCAATTGAAAAAAAATCATGTTTATGGTACGATATGAACAGAATAGGTGATGCATATGAAAAGGGGTTTTCACAATCAAGAAGGATTTGCAGTATCAGGAATTCTTTATCCACTTTTTATTATTTTTGTTGGAATATTACTAGGATTAATGGGTACATTTGTTAATCGTAAAATATTATTTGATAATATGAAACAAGATGTACTCAGTGAAGTAAACTATGGAAAAAATATTTTAGAGGGTGGAATGCTTTTATATTATAAAGCTTCAGAAGAACCAATCGCTGTAGATGGAGTATTAAAGCTACCTGATATGAGTGGGAATGGAAATCATGGCGAAATGGTTAACTTTCAATCGAATATGAGAAATGAAGGTGGAAAGATTACATTTGATGGAGTCAATAACTATGTTAAAGCTCCTAATGTTTTAAATGGTCGTTCTACTTTTACCATCGAATTATTCTATTTACCTAAAAAACAGGGTACAACACAATATTATTTTGGAATTGCTCCAAATCAATTTGGATTATCTACTTCAAATGGTAGTAGACATGTTTTCTATTATAATAATTCTAAAAATGTTTCTATTGATAATGCAGGACATGGTGTGAATCAATTAACTTATGTTGCTTATGTAATAGAAGGAAATAAGTTAACAGCATATCTAGATGGAGATAAAGTAAAAAGTGTTACTTTAAGTGGAGGAATGAATGTATCAGGTGCTAACCTAGGATTAGGTGGTACTGGTACAGGTGCTTCTCTTGCTCAAATGGATTGTTATTCTTTCCGTGTTTATAATTATGCGTTAAATGATGATGAAATTTATCACAACTATCGTATCGATTATCATGAACTCACAAGAGGATAATATTAAGAAATGTTTGTAAAACAAGAAAATTGTGATATACTATAACTAGTTTTTTATAAATGCCAGGAAGAAGAGGAGTATAATATCAATTCTTTGAGAGAGACTCTATGGTTGGTGGAAATAGAGAAGAATGATATTAGAAGGTAGCTTTGGAGCATTTTATTTGAATCATAAGTAGAATAAAACGTATATCCGCGTTAAGGATTCAAGATAGTTTTTACTATGAATTAAGGTGGTACCACGTTCTTTCACGTCCTTATATGAGGGCGTTTTTTTTTGGAGGTGTTTATGGAACAAGTCATACAATTATTTGAAAATTATGTTCAAAACTTTGATTTGACCAATCCTGATATCAAGAGAAAATACGATCATTCTTATCGGGTGATGGAATTATCTAATGAACTTGCCAATTCTATACATCTTTCAAAAAGAGATTGTGAATTAGCGATGCTGATTGGTTTATTACACGATATTGGGAGATTTGAACAATTAAAGATAGTTCATTCTTATAATGACTTTCAATTTGAACATGCCGATTATGGCGCAACTTATTTACAAGATAGTTCATTTTTAGATCCGTTGTTACTTACAGAAGAAGAAAAACTGGTGATTGTGTCGGCAGTAAAATATCACAATAAGTATGAGCTTCCGAATCATTTAGAAGAAAGAACTGAATTATTTTGTAAATTGATTCGCGATGCTGATAAATTAGATATTTTTTCTTTAACACTCCAACTGCCAAAAAAAGATTTAGGAAGATTGAATCCTGAAATTAAAAAGGAGTTCTTTTTAGGAAGGTCATGTCATATTCATCCAGAAATGAGTTCTTATGACTATGTGTTAGTTCGTTTAGGATTTCTTCACAATCTTTATTTTCTAAGAAGTTTTCAAATATTTTCAGAACGACATTATTTAGATATTTATTTTAAAATATTAGGTGAAAAAGAAGAATTGAAAGAATATTTTGATTACAGTAGGAATTATTTAGAACAAAAATTAAAGGAGGAATAACAATATGTTAGATACAAAGTATAATCATTTAGAAGTAGAAAAAGGAAAATATCAAACTTGGAAAGAAAAGGGTTATTTCACCAGTGGTGATTTATCTAAAAAACCATATGCGATTGTGATTCCACCACCAAATGTAACTGGAAAATTACATTTAGGTCATGCTTGGGATACAACATTACAAGATATTTTAATCCGTTATAAGAGAATGGATGGCTATGATGCTTTATGGCTTCCAGGAATGGATCATGCTGGTATTGCGACCCAGGCTAAAGTAGATGCGAAATTACGTGAAGAGGGAATTAACCCTCGTAGTATGGACCGTGAAGCGTGGTTAGAACATGCTTGGAAGTGGAAAAAAGACTATGCGGAAAACATTCACGAACAATGGGCTAAATTAGGACTTAGTTTAGATTATACAAAAGAACGTTTTACGTTAGATGAAGGACTTAGTCATGCTGTTAAACATGTCTTTGTTACTTTATACAATAAAGGGTTAATTTATCGTGGAGAACGTATTATTAACTGGGATCCCAAAGCTATGACAGCTCTTTCTAACGAAGAAGTTATTTATAAAGATGTGGAAGGTGCTTTTTATCACATCAAATATATGATTGAAGATAGTGATGAATATTTAGAAGTCGCAACGACTCGTCCTGAAACATTGTTTGGAGATACTGCTGTAGCAGTCAATCCTGATGATGAAAGATATAAGAAGTATATTGGTAAACATGTTGTACTGCCAATTGTCAATAAATTAATTCCAATTGTTGCCGATGAACATGCAGATATGGAATTTGGAACCGGAGTTGTTAAAATAACACCAGCTCATGACCCAAACGACTTCGAAGTTGGAAATCGTCATAATCTAGAACGTATTATCGTTATGAATCCAGATGCGACAATGAATGAACATGCTGGAAAATACTGTGGAATGGATCGTTTTGCTTGCCGTGAAGCGCTTGTAAAAGATTTAGAAGAAGCAGGACTATTAATTTCTATTGAAAAAATGACTCACTCTGTTGGACATAGTGAAAGAACCGATGTTATGGTAGAACCATATTTATCAAAACAATGGTTTGTAAAAATGCGTCCACTTGCTGATGCGGTATTAAAAAATCAGAAAAATAAAGATACAAAAGTAAACTTTGTACCTGAGAGATTTGAAAAAATCATGAATCACTGGATGGAAATCACATACGATTGGTGTATCTCTCGTCAATTATGGTGGGGACACCGTATTCCAGCTTGGTATAAAGGAGACGAAGTTTACGTTGGATATGAAGCTCCAAAAGAAGAAGGATGGGTACAAGATCCCGATGTACTAGACACATGGTTCTCGAGTGCACTATGGCCATTTTCGACACTTGGCTGGCCTGAGGATACTAATCTTTTAAAGAGATATTATCCAAATAATGTATTAGTGACAGGATATGATATTATTCCATTCTGGGTAAATCGTATGACATTCCAAGGATTAGAATTTACTGGGCAAAGACCATTTAAAGATTGTTTGATTCATGGATTGATTCGTGATAAAGAGGGAAGAAAGATGAGTAAATCCCTTGGAAATGGTGTCGATCCGATGGATGTGATTGAGAAGTATGGTGCTGATGCATTACGTTATTTCTTATCTACCGCAACTGCTCCTGGTATGGATTTACGTTATGATGAAGAGAAGGTTGCTTCCACTTGGAATTTTATTAATAAACTTTGGAATGCTTCTCGTTATGTATTAATGAATTTAGGAGAGTTTAAAGAAGAAAATCAAACAATGGATGAGTTGACTACTTCTGATAAATGGATTTTAACGAAGTTAGAACAAACAATCCAAACTGTTCGTAAACATATGGATCAATATGAGTTCCATGTTGTAGGAACAGAACTATATCGTTTTATCTGGGACGATTTCTGTGATTGGTACATCGAACTTACGAAAGGTTCTATCAACAACACAACCAAAACAGTATTGGTAAAGGTTCTAACAAGTATTCTTAAGATGTTACACCCATTTATGCCATATGTAACAGAAGAAATTTATCAAATGCTTCCAATTCACGAAGAATCTATTATGATTAGTCATTATCCAGTATATGAAGAAGAATATGTATTTGAAAAAGAAACAAAAGATATGGAAGAAATGATTGATTTTATTACTCGTGTTAGAACTTATAAATTAGAACAAAAAGTACCAAAAGAAGCAGTTGTATATTACGTTGGAAAAGAAAAAGAATTAGTATTTAAACTATTAAAAGTTCAAAATGAAACAACAGAATTAACAAGTGATATGGAAAAGACAATGATTCATAGTAATTATGATCAGTATAAAATCGCATATCAATTTGATCAATCAAAGAATCAACAAGAATTAAAAGAAAAGCTAGAAAAAGAGCTTTCTTCTTTAAATCAATCTATTGAAAGAAGAAAGAAATTACTTTCTAATCAAGGATATGTAAGTCATGCTCCAGAACAAATTGTAAATAAAGAGAGAGAAAACTTACAATTAGAAGAAAAAAGAAAAGCAGAGATAGAAGAAAAAATGAATAAGTTGTTATGAGATTAAGTAATGAATCTTATAACAACTTTTTTAATTGTTATATTAGTAAAAACTTTGGAAAAACATTTTTCAAAAGATAATATAAATTATAGATTGCACATAGTAAATTTATGGGATTTTACGTATATAATTTTTGTTATATAGAATATAACTTGACTTTATAGTAAACGGTTCATATAATAATCGTAAGAACAGTAAATATTTTGTTAATAAACATTATTATGTATATTAAAAGCTTAGAATATGAGATTATATTATTTATTCCTTATAGTTATTATAAATTTATTATTTGATTTATAGAAAATTGTCAAGACAATTAGGTTTTTAAAATAAAGATATGATTACAGTTACTTATTGGATATTTATGATAAAATAAAAACTAAAGATAGTAACCATATCCAGTTTGATAAAAGTCATATCTTTAAAATTGCGACATATTAAGGAGGAAGAATATGAAATACAAAATGAAAGTTACATTAAGTAATGGCAAATTAGTAGAAGTAGAAATTGAAAAACCTGAATTAGTATATGGAGCAACGGCATTGATTGTTAATGAACAAGTAGATGGTTATGCATTAAATCCTGTAACTCATGAAAAGTTGAAAATTATGGTACAAGAAGGTGGTACCACGAGATTTTTTATTCCAGCACATATTGAAAAAGATTATATTTATGCAAAAGAACACCATTTACCAATTAAGCAGGTTGTTGCACCATATTTTTATGGTAAAGGAGAAGAAACACCAAGAAAAGATAAAGAAACACAACGAAGATATAGTGTTGTTGGTGTTATAAAACATCATCAAGATGATCAATATTTATGCGAAGATACAAAGGGAAGAAATTGTAAAAGTTTTGTTATGGGAGGTATAGAAGCAAATGAAACTCCAGAGGAAGCTTGTATTCGTGAAGTTTATGAAGAAACTGGATATCAAGATGTAGAAATTGATTTCGTAAGTAATTTTGTTGTCGTTAATCATTTCTATGCCGGTTATAAAGGAGTTAATCGTTATGCGTATCTTAACTTTGTGTATGGACATTTAACTAGTGATAAACATGAAATGATCACTGAAGAAGAGAAGTCTAAACATGTTGTAAAATGGATTTCTAAAAATGATTTAAAAGATTTTATTAATATAGATTTAAATAAAATGGCACTTGATATTTTACTTCATGGAGAACATGCTTATACAGGAGATGGAATAATAATTACAAATGATGAAAATAATGAAAAAACATCGATGGAAGTTAGAAATAATATTATTCAAAAACTTGGTTTATAAAAGTATAGAGATGTATTTTTTATAAGATGTTTGTTAAATATATGTAGGTCATTAGAATTAATAAGAAGTGAAGATAAGTTAGAAAATTTATAACAGAGTCATCTCTGTTTTTCTTTTACATAAAATACGTTTATCTTGTCATACTAATAAGGGTGAAATGTATGAATCATAAAACAATTTGGAAAGAAGGATTAAAACCATTATCCTTATCTCAAACAGAGAAGAAAGATGAGAAAGTAGATATTTTAATTATCGGTGGAGGAATTGCTGGAATGACAGCACTTTACCAGTTATCACATGTTAAGAAAAATATTTTACTGATTGATAAAGGGAGAATTGGCTTTGGTGTAACAGCAAACACGACAGGGAAAATCACTTATTTACAAGATGAGATTTATGAGCAAATTGAAAAGATGTATGATTTTGAAACTACTCGTAAATATTTAAAATCACAACAAGAAATGTGTCAGAAAATCAAAGAAATTGTGGAGACAGAGAAAATTGATTGTGATTTTATGGAAGTTGATTCCTATGTCTTTGGCAGTGATGAAAAACAAATTGAAAAAATAGAATATTTAGAAAACTTTTTAAAACGATGTGAAGTAGAGGTAGAAATATCAGATAAATTACCACTTTCTATTCCTTGTACACGTGCTTTAAAAGTGAAACATACAGCTGTTTTTCATCCTGTGAAATATATTTATGGACTTGCGAATATCGCTCTTTCTCGCGGAATGAGAATTTATGAAGAGACGAGTGCTTATGATATTGATCAAGATGAAGAGAATTATTATGTTCATACTTCTCATGGAGTGATTGAAGCAAAACAAGTACTTGTTTGTACTCATTATCCATTTTTTGTAAAACCAGCTTGGGTTCCATTAAAAACACATGTAGAAGTTTCTTATGTCGTGGCTTCTAATACGGATGAGATTCAACCTTTTTCTGCAATTACGATTACAAAACCAGTATGGTCTATCCGTTATCATCAGAATAAAGAAAAGTATCTCATTTTTGCTTCTGAAAGTGATAAGATTACAAAATGTAAATCGGCCGATGAAAGTTATCAAGCAGTAGAAACACAATTTTCTAAATTATTTCCTTATCATATTGAATATTTCTGGGCAACACATGATGTAATGCCAAATGACTACCTACCATTGATTGGTCCAGTTTCTGATATGAATAACAATTTATTGATTGCAACTGGTTTTCAAAAATGGGGGATGACCAATGGAACGTTAGCTGGTATTCTTTTATCTGATTTGGTATTAGGAAAAGAAAACGAATATGCAGAGTTATTGAAACCATATCGTAATTATCCAGTGAAACGAGTTTTAAATACTGTAGTAGATAGTGCAGATATTTCTGTGGCGATGGTTCAATCAATGATACAAAAGCAGAGTGATAAGGTTAAAATTACATACCGTGATGGTAAACGAATTGGTATTTATACAGATGAAAAAGGAGTGGAACATTGTGTTCATACAGTATGTCCTCACATGAAATGTCACTTAATCTTTAATGAAAAAGAATGTACTTGGGATTGTCCTTGCCATGGTTCTCGTTTTGATATTGATGGAAATTTAATTGAAGGACCTAGTGTTTTTGATATTCATGAAAATAGTGATGTCAAAAAGAAGTAAAATGAAATGGGAAATATTGACTATAAATGTCGGGAATGGTATTATGTTAATGTAATAATAGGAGGAGGAAAGTATGAAGACAAATCAAAAGGGATTTACATTGATTGAATTATTAGCTGTTATCGTAATCTTAGCAGTAATCGCATTAATCGCAACTCCACTTATCATGGGAACAATTACAAAAGCTAAGAAAAATTCAGCAGTAGACTCTGCATATGGATATATGAAAGCAGTAGAACAAGCAATTGGAGAAGCACAAGTGGACGATCCAACCGGAGCATTTGATATTGCTGGTCAAACTGTAAAAGTAAAAGATAATGGTAATAAAGTTACAGTTTCAAAAGGTGGATCAAATGTTGATATTGATGTAAACTATAAAGGTAGTGCTCCAAAAGATAATGATACACTTACATATGATGAAAATGGACGTGTAACAACTGGTACATTACATATTGGAGGATATACAGTTACAATTGCAAATGATAAAGCAACAGTAAATTAAGAAGTGTAAACTTCTTTTTTTATAAATAGGAGAAAATTATGAATCGAAAAGGATTTACATTAATTGAGCTTTTAGCAGTTATCGTAATATTAGCTGTGATTGCACTAATTGCCTCACCACTGATTATGGGAACAATTACGAAAGCGAAAAAGAATGCAGCTATCGATTCTGCATATGGATATATTCGTTCTATGGAAACGAGTATTGGTAAAATTCATGTGGAAGATGCTAGTAAAATTATGGAACAAGATGAAATAACTTTTACAGTTTCAGATAATGGTCAAAAACTTGTTACTGAAGGAGCATCAATGGAAGTGAATTATAAAGGAAGTAAACCAGAAGATGGTGGAACACTGACATATGATAAAAATGGTCGTGTTGTTCGTGGAACACTAAAAATTAGTGGTTATACCGTAAAAATTACAAATGATAAAGCAACGATTGAAAACTGAAAAAAATTCAGTTTTTTTGTGTTATAATAAAAGTTACTGGAGGTGTGATATGGATTTACTCATCGGTAGTCATGTATCGTTTAAAAAAGATACACAATTATTAGGAAGTGCTATGGAAGCATACTCTTATGGAGAAAATACATTTATGTTTTATACTGGAGCTCCACAAAATACAAGTCGTAGTGAATTAGATGCTAATCTTACCAAACAAGCTTATGAATATATGGAACAACATGGTATTCATAAAGATCAAATTATTGTTCATGCTCCATATATCATTAATCTAGCAAATCCAACGAATCAAGACTTTGCCATTCGTTTTTTAAAACAGGAAATTGTGCGTTGTGAAGAACTCGGTATGACAAAGTTAGTATTACATCCAGGAAGTAGTGTAAAACTTTCCAGAGAAGAAGGCATTCAAAATATAATAGATGCTTTTAATCAAGTATTAACAAAAGAACAATCAGTATCTATTTTACTAGAGACTATGGCGGGAAAAGGAACTGAATTGGGAATTACTTTTGAAGAGATTAAACAGATAATAGATGGGGTTACATACAATGAACATTTATTAGTATGTTTAGATACATGTCATATCAATGATGCTGGATATGATCTTTCTCATTTTGATGAAGTATTAGAAGAATTTGATTGTGTCATTGGACTAGAACGTTTAGGATGTATCCATGTCAACGATAGTAAAAATGAACGTGGAGCACATAAAGATCGTCATGCCAATATCGGTTATGGAACAATTGGGTTTGAACAATTATTACATGTTATTTATCACGAAAAATTAAAAGAAGTTCCTAAAATTTTAGAAACTCCTTATGTAGGATTAACATGGGAAGATAAAAAAAGATTATATCCACCATATCGTTTTGAAATTGAAATGATTTTAAAGAAACAGTTTAATCCGAATTTATTAACAGATATTGTGTCATACTATAAAAAAGACTGATATTTTTGTTTTGCTTCTTGAAATTCTTTCTTCGCAATTTGAATAATCTCTGGTCTGACATATTTACTTGCTTCTTGAAACAATGGCTCTGGATTATGATAGAGAAAAGTTTCCCAATTCTGTTTTACAAAATTTGTTAAATAAATGACTTCTTCTTCTGTCAATGTGACATGTTTCGAACTTGCAAATTGTTTTACTTGAATTGGGGTTAAATTCGATATATAATTTTTAATGAGAGCTCGATACATTTCTTCACCTCAATCTAATATATGACGTTTTTTTTGAATAATGTCTTTCATTTCTTAGTAAAATAAACTGGGAGGTGAGAAATGTATCAGAAAAAAGAGCTTTCTTATTCCTTAGATGCGTTAGAACCATGGATGAGTAAATTGACTTTATATTATCAAAATAAATTTTATTTAAAAGCAGTTCATAAATTGAATCAATTATTATTAGTAGATCGTCCCTTAGAACAAGTTGTTCAGAAAATTGATGATTATCCATTGGAAAAACGTGGTGATATTTTGTTTTTAAGTGGACGTATATTAAACCATGAACTTTACTTTGATAGTATGAGTCCCAAAAGAAGGAATCAACCAGTAGGGAAGCTTAAACAAGCAATCAATCAACAATATGGTAGTTATTCACAGTTTTTAAAAGAGTTTAAGAAAGTATCTCACACTTTAGTAGGAAGTGGATATACCTTTGTTGTCGTAGATAAAAATAATCGTTTAAATATTATCAATATGCCAAATGAAGAAACTCCATACTTATATGGGTTTACTCCGATTATGGCACTAGATTTATGGGAACATAGTTATTTTTTAACTTATCAAGATAGAATCGATGAATATATAGATGCTTTTTTCGAGGTGATAGATTATGAAAAGATAAATAAAAGATATGAGAAAATTATTTTATAGACCTATTAATAGACGTATTTATGATGTCGTATCTTCTAGAAAAGATATTAGTGAAACCATCGAAAAAAGATATAATATATTATTGATTCTCATTGTATTAGTATTACTTGTTGTTATTGCTACATTATTTTATGTACAAATTGTTCAAAATGAAGTATACCAAGAAAAAGTCGCAACTTTAAACCAAAATATTATCGAAGGAACAAGTGCTCCTCGTGGACGTATTTATGATCGTAATCATCGTTTAATTGTCGATAATACTCCGACTAAAATTATTTATTATAAAAGAAAAAGTGGAACGTCGACTAAAGAAGAATTAAATATTGCTTATAAATTAGGAGAGTTAATTCAAGTAGATTATGCTCGATTATCTACTAAAATGTTAAAGACTTTTTATATGAAACAACATCCAAAAGAAGTAGATAAAAAGATTACGAAAAAAGAATGGCAGAAGTTAGAAGAAAGAAAATTAACTGAAGATGAAATTGAAGATATGAAATATGATCGTATTACAGATGAAGAGTTAGCTACTTATACGGAAGTAGATAAAGAAGCTGCTTATATTTACTATCTCATGAATAATGGGTATTCTTATGCTGAAAAGACGATTAAGAAAGAAAATATTACTGATGAGGAATATGCATTAGTGAGTGAAAATTTAAAGAATTTACCAGGTGTAGGGACACGTTTAGATTGGGATAGAAGTTATCCTTACGGAAATGTTTTTCGTTCTATTTTAGGAAATGTATCTACGACAGAGACAGGAATTCCTTTAGAGTTAAAAGATTATTATTTAAATAAAGGTTACAGTTTAAATGATCGGGTTGGTTTAAGCTATTTAGAGTATCAATATGAAGATATTTTAAGGGGAGAAAAGAATTTATATCAAGTAAATGCAAATGGGGAAAATACCCTTTATAAAGCTGGGAAACGTGGTAATGATATTGTTTTAACCATTGATATTGAATTACAAAAAGCAGTAGAAGAAATTCTAACAGCAGAAGTATTAAAAACGAAAACAGAACCAAATACAGATTATTACAATCGTTCCTTTGTATTAATTACAGATCCAAAAACGGGTGAAGTACTAGCAATGGCTGGAAAACAAGCTATTCAAAAAGAAGATGGAAGTTATGAAGTTGTTGATTATACACCAGGAATTCTAACATCTCCTGTTGTTATGGGATCTGTTGTAAAAGGTGCCAGTCAGATTGTCGGTTATAATACCGGTGCTTTAAAAGTAGGAGAAACAAGATATGATACTTGTATTAAAGTAGCTGCAACTCCAATTAAATGTTCATGGCGATATATGGGAAAACTAAATGATATTACTGCTTTAAAATATTCATCTAATACCTATCAATTTTATACAGCAATTAAAGTGGGACACGGAAATTATCAATATAATAAACCACTCAGTGTCGATCCAGAAGCATTTAATATTTATCGTAATACTTTTGCCGAATTTGGATTAGGTGTAAAAACAGGAATTGATTTACCAGTAGAAAGTTTAGGATATAAAGGTACAAGTACTTTAGCAGGACATTTATTTGACTTTTCCATTGGTCAATACGATACTTATACACCAATTCAATTAGCACAATATATCGGTACTATTGCTAACAACGGAGCTCGTATGCAACCGTATTTATTAAAAGAAATTTATCAACCGACAAAAAATGGATTAACGAAAAAGACTAGTGAAACTTCACCAAAGAAATTAAATCAAGTAAATACAACGCAAGAATACTTAGATCGTGTCAAACTAGGGTTCCAAGAAGTTATGAAAACAGGTGGTACAGGAACTGGATATATTAATTTAGATTATAAACCAGCTGGAAAAACAGGTACGAGTGAAAGTTTTGTCGATAGTGATGGAGATGGTGCAATCGATAAAGAAACAGTTACCAATACATTTGCAGGATATGCTCCATATGATAATCCAAAAGTCGCATTTACCGTAATTTCTCCAGATATTTATTATCAAAAAGGTTGGAGTACTTACCAATCAACAGTCAACAAAAGAATTACAACTGCAATTACAAATAAATATTTTGAATTATACCCGAATTAATTTTGACATTTTAAAACTTTCTGATACAATAGATGACTATCAGGAGGTTTTATTATGATTCAGATTTCCATGCAAGATGTAATTCAAATGTTACAAAAAGGAGATACTTCTATTCCTGTAGGAAAATTATCTTTTGTTCAAAAATATGGTATGATTGAATATGCATTTGCCAATCAACCTGAGCTATTACCTCGTATTATGCACATATTAACGATGCATGCTATGAGTCCGAAAGAGAAAAAACAATATATCAATTATTTCTTTTTAACTTTAAAACAACAACGACAACTATTTCCAATTGAAATGCTTACATATCAAAATATGTCTTATTGTTTTGAAGAAGAAGATATCAAAAAACTATTTCAAATCTTAAAAGATCGACTTGGAAATCGTATATTTACTTATGATCAATTATTAACAATTGTTGAAATGACTATTTTACCAAAGTATGTCAAAGGACTTCATCCAAAAAAGGATTTTTACCATACACAAGCATTACAAGTTCAAAAACAAATCTATCGTCAAATTCAACACGATATGAATTTAGCTTTACTAGATCATAAGAAGTTATTATTATATATACAGACGTTACCACATCAATATTCAAATTATTTAAATCAAGTAAAAGACTATCAAAAAACTTTAAAAAAGTAGAAACACTTGTCGGAATCTATTTTATTTGTTATAATAGGTAAGATGTTTGGAAAAGGAGGGAAATGTATGGCCAATAAAAAAGGTGAAAACAGAAGATTAGTAGACTTTAAATGTACTGTTTGTGAAAAACATAGAGTTCGTAAAGAAAAAAATGTAAAAAATACTCCAGAACGTATGGAATTAAGTATGTACTGCCCAGTATGTAAAAAACACACACCACATAAAGAATCAAAATAAGGTTATACAATCCCTTATTTTTTTGAAGAGAGGAGGATATTATGTTCGAAATTAACGATATTAAAAATGGAATCACTTTTATTTATGAAGGAAACATTTTCCAAGTATTAGAATTCTTACATGTAAAACCAGGAAAGGGGCCAGCTTTTTTAAGAGCTAAATTAAAAAATTTAAGAACTGGTGCAACAATTGAAAAAACATTCAATACCAATATTAAATTAGAAAAAGCTATGATTGAAAAACAAAACGTTCAATTCTTATATAAAGATGGAGATAATTATGTATTCATGAATATGGAAACATATGAACAAATTGAACTTTCAAGCGATCAAATTGGTGAGAATGCAAAATATTTAAAAGATGGATTAGATGTAGAATTAAGTTTTTATAAAGGAGAATTATTAGGAGTAATTTTACCTGAAAAAATTGAAATGGAAGTAATTCATACAGAACCTGCAGTAAAAGGTAATACAACAAACAATGCAACAAAAGATGCAGAATTAGAAACAGGTTTAACTGTTCGTGTTCCACTATTCATCGAACAAGGAGAACACATTATTGTAAATACTCGTGATGGAAAATACGATTCTAGAGCATAAGATACGAAAGTATCTTTTTGTATTAAAAAAACTTGACAAACATATGATTTATTAGTATAATCACTATGTAATTTGAAAAAGGAAAGCAGAAGATCCACTTCTCACCCGATTGCACAAAGCTTTGGGTTTATGCCAAAATAATAATAATATATTTGGATTTCAGTGGATACTTTTGCGTATCCACTTTTTTTGGAGGTGTCTATTATCGCTAGTAGAGAAAGAGATTTGTTTATCAATGAACAAATACGAGCAAGAGAAGTAATGGTGATTGGTCCAAATGGAGAACAATTAGGTATTAAACCAATTAAAGATGCATTAACACTTGCAAATTATGCTGGATTTGATTTAGTATTAATGAATTCAAATGCCCAACCACCAGTTTGTAAAATTATGGACTATAATAAATTTAAATATGAAAACAAAAAGAAACAAAAAGAAAATATGAAACGTCAAAGAGAAGCAAATTTAGATGTAAAGGAATATCGTCTTTCTGTTTCAATTGATATTCATGACTTTAATACACGTGTTCGTAATGCGAAAAAGTATTTAGAAAAAGGACATAAAGTCAAAGCTAATATTCGTTTCCGTGGGAGAGAAATGGCTCATACCCATTTAGGGAAAGATGTATTACTTCGTTTTGCAAAAGAATTAGAGGATGTAGCAGTGATTGAATCTATGCCAACATTAGATGGAAAATTCATGAATATGTTACTAGCTCCAAAAAAAGAAAAATAAGGAGGATTAGGTTATGGCAAAGAAAATTAAAAAGAAAACTCATAAAGGAATTGCAAAAGCTTTAAAAATTAGACCTGGTGGAACAATTAAAATCGGTAAAGGTGGTTCACGTCACAATACTGGTAAAAAAAGTTCTAAATTCAATAGAGATAGACGTAAAGGTCAAAGCTTAAGTAAATCAGATTATAACAGAATTAAAAAAGTAATTAAGTAATAAAGAGAAGGAGGATATATTATGGCAAGAGTAAAAGGTGGTACGATTAGTCGTGCACGTCATAAAAAAGTAATGAAACAAGCCAAAGGATATTTTGGTAGTAAACACAGATTATATCGTTCAGCAAACGAACAAGTTATGCATTCATTAAAATATGCATATAGAGATAGAAGACAAAAGAAAAGAGATTTCAGAAAGTTATGGATTACACGTATTAATGCAGCATGCCGTATGAATAATATTAGTTATTCTAAATTCATTAATGGTTTAAACATTGCTGGTGTTACTGTAAATCGTAAAATGTTAAGTGAAATTGCAATTGATAATCCACAAGCATTTACAAACTTAGTAGAAGTTGCTAAAGCTGCTTTAGAAGGAGATACAAAAGCAATTGCAAAAGCTTCTAAACCAGTAAAAGCTGAAACAAAAAAAGAAGAAAAGAAAGAAACAAAAACAACAAAGAAAGAAGAAACACAAGATCTATCAAAAATGACAGTTGCTGAATTAAAGAAATTAGCAAAAGATAAAAATGTTGAAGGATATTCAACAATGAAAAAAGCTGAATTAATTGATGCATTAAAATAATGCATCTTTTTTTCTCCCATTATTTATGCTATGATAATATTGAGAGTGATAAATATGAGAGAACAATTAGACTTGATTGTAAAAGAAATCGTAGAAGGAGCTCAAGATGGTTTGCTTCCAACGACATTTGGAGGTATTCATGTACAGTTTAGTACAAATATAGAAGGAAAAGTTATTTTTCAAAGTGATAGCGCATATACTTTAACGATCGATCACTATACATCCTTTTTAGACTCCTTAGAATCCTATATAACAACCTTAATTGAAAGTAATCATAAATGGTTAGATGTTCCTAGTAAAATTGCTACCAATACAATTACTAGAGATGCAATTAGAGACTATGTTTCTTGTTTATTCTTATATATGACACCATGGGACTTTCAACACCCAAAAGAATTTGTAGATAGATATCGTGAATTTCTAAAAGATCAGACATGGGTAGAACCACAAGAATATGAATTCTCATCATTTGATTGTAAATTACAAATTCATCGTGAAGAACAAGACTATGGTCAAGAAACACCCTATGCTTTAATTCCTACATTAGTAAAAGAAATAAATGGCCAAACATGTAAATATGTCTTACCATATTTACGTTATGGTATGACTCATGACAATGGTGAAACACAGTGTTATTTATATGCTATACAAGACCATAAACAAGTTTTCTCTTCTCCAGAAGAAGAAAAGTTTCAGAAAAAAATCCGTCGTAAACTGTATCAACTCAGTGCAGGATTACCAGAAGAATATGCTGATACAGTAAATTCTTTTGCCTTCTCTGAAAATGTATTACTAGCAGAACTAGAAAAAATGGGAGTATCTCAATTGATTGTCGCAAAATCACAACCATTAAAAACAATGGTGAAAGAAAATGTATTTGCAAAACAACAAATTCCCGAAGGAATGTCTAAAAGTAAATTACAAGCTATGGGATATGTATTCGATGTCGATCGTATCATCGAAAATGTAACAACGAAATTCTTATTAACTGCAAAACGTTGTAGTGTACAAAATCAAAATTATGATTATATAGATGTCAATGAAGGATATGTAATTTTAAACAATCGTTATTTAGAGCAAGAAATAGATAATGATTGTATTCGTGATATTCACAACACGATTACCGAGAATCATGAAAAACAACATAGATAGGAGTATATATGCAAAAATTATATATAGATTTTGACGGTGTTATTTTAGATACAATTCCTATTATTTATAAACGTTTAGAAAAAGAAAATATCGATGTCACAGAAGAAGATGCATTGATTCAATTCTATGAACATTTAGAATGGAAATCATTGATAAAAGAAGCACCACAAATTCATCATTCAATACGAGCAATCCAAAAGATTATCGCTTCTAAACAGTTTGATGTAGCCATTTTAACACATGTAAATTCACAAAGTGAAATCTTAGAAAAAGTGGCTTATTTAAAAAGAGAATTACCAGGTATTACTATTATCTCAGTTCCGAAACAACTACGTAAAACAGATATGGTAAATCCCAAAGGAGCCATTTTAATTGATGACTTTACAGGTAATTTAATTGATTGGAACCAACAAGGTGGAATTGCTATTAAATTTTCTTTAATTCCCAAAGATCGTGGATTTCCAGTTATTGATCGATTAGATATGATTTTAAATATGACTCATATCATTCATAAATAGAAAAGGTGGCAGTATGAACCAAGTCTATAATCCAAGTTTAAAAATTCAAAAATTAAAACTACTAAAAGAAAATCACATGATTGAACCAACCATGTTATTAGATCATGATGGCAAACCATTTAAAATGTTAGCTATGACACAAGAAGCAGAAATATCACCATATTTACCAGGTTATATATTAACCCATGATGGAGTTATTCTTCCGATTGTAAATGGTGATACACATGCGATAGCAGTAGATAAATATGTTGAAAAATATTTTCATAGAAAAAGAAGAAAGAGTGAATTTTATTTAGATTTGTTATTTAAAACAGATGCAGTCATGTATATTGGTGGACGTATGTTAGAAGATGGAACCATTGATACAACCCAAAAAGAAGGTTATGTATTATTAAAAAAACCTCCATACCTATATTCAGAACAATTGTTAAACGCTTTACAAAGATTAGAAAATGGTATTTGTGAACATCATATGACACTAAATTATTTGGGTTCAGGAACATCCGTTTATGAATCTCCATTTGGAACTGACTTTTCCAATCATAAAACGAAATAAAAGGAGCTAGTTCTAGTGATGCAATATAACGAATTTGTTTCAATTCATGGAAACTCATTTTATATGGAAGAAGATGTAATTGATAGAAAATACTGTTCCATTCGTGAAATTGGTTATTTAATCGTACCAGATGGTAGATTAATTGTCATATCACAAGGAAAACATCATGGAGAAGTATTTTTAGAATATTTATCTAAATATTTAGAACAAAGTATAGACGATATTAGAAAAGAACATCAAATCTATTCTGACAATGGTCTATGTTTTTTATCCCTATTAGAACAATATCAATTAATCCCATATTTTGGTATCGGATTAAATCCTATCTCACCAATTTATAAACAGTGTGTATGTGAACAAAGTTCAATGTATGAGATGAGTGGAATTTTACACATTCCAAAAACATTAGAAGAAATTACAAAAGAACAATTATTAACCAATCAATCTTTACTCACAACAAATCTTGATTTTAGAGGAAAAGAAAAATATCCAATGTATATTGGTAATACTGATCTTCCTCACATAACTTATAATAGTATTGAATTTTTAGAAGTCATGGAGCAATTATTACAAGAAAAGAAATTACAAAAATAATCTCATAATGATATATGAGTATGGACACTTAGTTTAGGCTAGGTGTTTTTTTGTTGTAAGAAAAATGAAAATACGTTAAAATGTAAACAGTAGGAGACTAGGTAATAGATATGAGAAAAATAAAGAGAAAACGTAATCACTCGATATATGTACTTGTCGCTTGTATTTGTGTCTTTTCTGCTAGGGGAGCAGGGTATGGTTATTTACAAGAAAATTTATATATTAATATGAATTTATCTAAAAAAGGAATTGATATTACAGATAATGTAGTAGCAAGTGGAGATGGTCTCTATGAAGATAAATATGAAAGCGGAAGATATATTTATAGAGGAAGTGAACCAAATAACTATATAGAGTTTAATGATGAATTATGGAGAATTATCTCTAAGGAAACAGATGGAACCTATAAAATAATAAGAGATGAGTTATTACCACAGAATGAAGGATATACAACCATGGCATATGATGAAGCATATAATCGTCCAACAGAAAATAATACATATTGTAACGATCCTTCTGGAAGTGGAAGCTGTGGCGTCTATGCGGCAGTAAGTGGAATATTTCAAACACCAGATGGAAAGTATAGTGGAACTGTAACAGAAGATTCAAGTATCAAAGAATATTTAAATAATACATATTATCCAACATTAACAGTATTAGCCAAGACACAAATGCAAAGTCATTCTTTCAATATAGGAAGCGTAGAGTGGTTACCTTTTAGTGGAAATGATAGTATAGAAAAGAATATAGCAGGTGAAAAGATGTTCGAATGGACAGGAAATGTCGGGCTTGTTAATGTCAGTGATTTACTAAGAGCAAGTAAAAATATTGCATGTACGTAAGCATCTGATGAACTCTATGCAGTTGTGGGTCCCACCATGAAGGAAACTTGTGGCTCATATTTGACAGAGATGTCAGTAGGTTCAGAAAGAATATCATACTGGACAATCAATGCGTTTTCTTCGGAAAATTCTGATGTACAGTCTGCAGCTTGGATAGTTTCATTTGTTAAAGGGGATGGTGGTTTATTTCTTTACAGGGAAGCATATTATAATAATATGATTGGTGCTCGCCCTGTAGTTTTCCTAAGATTCTCTATCCAAATTATGGGAGGAAATGGAACTAAAGAAAATCCGTATACGATAGTATAAAGATATAATTATGAAAACGTTTATGCAAAGGCATAAGCCTTCGTAAAAAAATCGCGAAAGCGATTTTTCTATTACAAAAGATAAAATTTAAATAAATTAGCACTCACTCTTGACGAGTGCTAATAAAAGTGCTATACTGTATCTGTAAGCTGAAAAGCAAGTAGAAAGAGGGGGATAATATGAATGGACAAAATCCGTATGAAGAAAATTTGCAAAAGCCACTAGAAAAATATGGACGTGATATTGTTCAAGCTGTGAAAGATAATAAAATCGATCCAGTCATTGGACGTGATGAAGAGATTCGTAGTATTACCCGTATTTTATCTAGAAAAACAAAAAATAACCCTGTATTAATCGGGGAGCCAGGTGTTGGTAAAACAGCAATCGTTGAAGGACTTGCAGAACGTATTGTCAAAGGGGATGTTCCTGATAGTTTAAAAAATAAAACGATTTGGGAATTAGACCTTGGTGCTTTAATTGCTGGAGCTAAATACCGTGGTGAATTTGAGGAACGTTTAAAAGCAGTATTAAAAGAGATTAAAGATTCTGATGGTTCAATTATTTTATTTATCGATGAGATTCATATGATTGTAGGGGCTGGTGCTTTAGAAGGTGCTATGGATGCTGGTAATATGTTAAAGCCAATGCTAGCACGTGGTGAAATTCATTGTATTGGTGCAACAACATTAAATGAATATCGTAAGTATATTGAAAAAGATGGAGCCTTAGAAAGACGTTTTCAAAAAGTTCAAGTGAGTGAACCAACAGTGATGGATACGTTAACCATTCTTCGTGGTTTAAAACAACGTTTTGAAGTATATCATGGTGTTACGATTAAAGATAATGCTTTAGTTGCAGCAGCAACATTATCTGATCGTTATATCACGGATCGTTTTCTACCTGATAAAGCAATTGATTTAGTGGATGAAGCTTGTGCAACGATTAAAGTACAGATTGATTCAGTGCCAATTCCACTTGATAAATTAACACGTGAGATTATGCAGTTAGAAATTGAATTACAGAGTTTGAAAAAAGAAAAAGATGAGCTTAGTAAAGAACGTGTTGCGAAAATCAAAGTGAAAATTGCTAACCTAAAAGAAAAAGAAGCAAAATTACGTGCTGATTGGGAAAGTGAAAAGAAAATCAACGAAGAAATTCGTTCTACAAAAGATAAATTACAACGTGCTCGTTTTGATTTAGAACAAGCAGAAAATCGTTATGATTTAGAAACTGCTGCAAGACTTCGTCATGGAGAAATTCCAAAATTAGAACAACAATTAGAAGAATTACATAAGAAAGATGAATCTTCTATTTTAAGTGATATTGTTCGTGATGAAGATATTGCTGCCATTATTTCAAAATGGACAAATATTCCAGTTCAAAAACTAGTGGGTGGAGAAAAAGAAAAACTGTTACATTTAGAAGAGAATATGAAGAAACGTGTCAAAGGTCAAGATGAAGCCATTAAACTTGTCAGTGAAGCGATTATTCGTGCTCGTGCTGGAATTAAAGATCCAAAACGTCCAATTGGTTCATTTATTTTCTTAGGTCCTACTGGTGTGGGTAAAACAGAAGTAGCTCGTACTCTTGCTTATGAATTATTTGACGATGAAAGACATATGATACGTATTGATATGAGTGAGTATATGGAATCACATTCTGTCTCTCGTTTAGTAGGTGCTCCTCCAGGATATGTAGGATATGATGAAGGTGGTCAATTAACAGAAGCAGTTAGAAGAAATCCATATAGTATTGTATTATTTGATGAGATTGAAAAAGCACATCGTGATGTCTTTAATATCTTATTACAAATATTAGATGATGGACGTATTACAGATTCTCAAGGACGTACTGTAGACTTTAAAAATACCATTATCATTATGACTTCTAATCTTGGTAGTGAATATATTTTGGAAAATCATGAAAATGCCAATGAAATGGTTATGAGTGAATTAAGACATACATTTAAACCAGAGTTCTTAAATCGTATCGATGAAATTATTATGTTTAAATCACTTTCTAAAGAAGTAGTTTATGAAGTATTAGATAAGATTATCAAAGAGATTGAAATGAGACTTTCTGATAAGAAAATTACATTAAAATTGACAGAAAGTGCAAAAAAATATATCATCGATCATTCTTATGATGAGAACTATGGAGCTAGACCAATTAAACGTTATGTGACTCGTAATTTAGAAACTGTTTTAGCAAACGCTATCATTGAAGATAAAATAAAATTTGGTAGTCAAGTAACAGTCGATGTAAAAAATGATCAATTCATTTTAGAGTAAGATTTCTTACTCTTTTTTTGTTGAAAAATGTTTATTTGATGTGATAAAATAAGGATATGAACGGGGGAAGTAGTTCCATGGAAAAATATATACCAGATGTTTATCAAAAAAGCATTTATACAATAGATTATCACAAATTAAAAGATAGTGGGATCCGCTTTCTTTTATTTGATTTAGACAATACATTATCTCCAGTTGGAGAAGATAGTCCTACTGATAAGTTACAGAAATTTATCACAGAATTAAAACAAGAATTTGAAATTCTTATCTTCTCTAATAGTCCTCGTAAGAGAGTCATGCCTTTTGCCGAAGCACTAGATTTAGAAGCAGTTTATTTTGCTTGTAAACCAATGCGTTCTAAATTTGATATGGTTATGCGTGAATATAAATTACAAGAGAATGAAGTAGCTATTATTGGGGATCAGATATTAACAGATGTAGTGGGAGGAAACAAAGTTGGAATTACAACAGTCTTAGTAAATCCAATCAGTACAAAAGATGGTATTTTTACGAAATGGAATCGTCATAAAGAAGATAAAATCATTAAGAAATTAAGAGATCGTGGATTATTTACGAAAGGAAAATATTATGACTAAAACATGTATTGGTTGTGGTTCCATTCTACAAAATAAAGATTCTAATCAAGTAGGATATGTTTCTGACTTAGAAAAAGATCTATGTGAAAGATGCTTTAAAATTCGTCATTATAATCAATATCAAACAGTAGAGAAAACCAATCAAGATTATATTCCTATTTTAAAACAAATCGCCAATACGAATGATCTTGTTTTATTAGTTGTAGATTTATGGAATATGAGTCCAAAGATTCAAGAAATTTTATCTTATTTTCAAGATCATGTATTACTTGTTATGACGAAGAGAGATTTATTACCAAGAAGTCTTTATGAACAGAGATTGTTAGATTACATGAATCATGAATCATTTGTAGATAAAATTATGATTAGTAGTCAAAAGAATTATCAATTTGATTTACTTTATGAGAAAATAAAACAGTATCAAACAAGTAATCAAGTTTATGTTGTTGGATTAACAAATGCCGGTAAATCAACCATGTTAAATCAAATGATTAAAAATTATACGAATTTAGAAACAACGATTACAACATCGATGCAACCAAGTACAACATTAGGGATGATTGAAATACCAATTGATGAGACATTAACATTAATCGATACTCCTGGTATTTTAGATGAAGGAAACTTCTTGAATGTTGTTTCTCCTAAGATGATGAAAAAGATGATACCAAAAAAAGAAATAAAACCAATTTCTTATCAGATAAAAGGTAAACAATCTATTTGGATTGAAGATATTTGTTCGTTGGATGTAACAGATAATGATGTTGTATTCTATGTTGCAAACACGCTAAATATGGAACGTTTTTATAAAGAAAAAGATACATCTCATTTGGTTTCTCATACATTTACATTAGAGGGAAAACAAGATATCGTAATTCCTGGTTTAGGCTTTATAAAAGTAGTGAAACCAGGAGATATTACAATCCATGTACCAGAACAAGTAAATGTATTTATTCGAAATAGTTTTATTTAATTTATAAAAAGCATGAACGAAAGGTTCAATGTCAAGTAGTGTTGGTGAAACCAAAAACAAATGATAAATGAACTGGT
>USRP01000016.1 GCA_900557185.1 uncultured Mycoplasmatota bacterium | reverse complement strand
AAAGCATAAGAAAAGAGAACTAGATTTAGTCCTCTTAACCAGTTCATTTATCATTTGTTTTTGGTTTCACCAACACTACTTGACATTGAACCAAAAGAAGCAAGTTATTTTGCTTCTTCTGTTGCTCTTACTTCACGAATTACTGTTACTTTAATTGTACCAGGATATTGCATTTCTTCTTCGATTTTATTTTTAATATCACGTGCTACTTTATAACTTTCTAGATCGCTGATTTCTTCTGGTTTTACAAGTACACGTAATTCTCTACCTGCTTGTACAGCATATGTTTTTTCTACACCTGGAATATCATTTGCAATATTTTCTAAGTCAGATAGACGTTTCATATAATTTTCTAATGAGTCGTTTCTAGCACCTGGACGAGATGCAGATAATGTATCAGCAATCGCAACTAATCCGGCAATAACACTTGTAGCTTCTGTATCACCGTGATGTGATTCAATCGCATTGACAACAACATCAGATTCATGGTATTTACGAGCTATATCAGCACCAATTTGAACATGGCTACCTTCTACTTCATGATCAATTGCTTTTCCAATGTCATGTAATAATCCGGCTCTTTTCGCAAGTAATACATTTTCACCAATTTCACTAGCCATTAATCCAGCTAGGTTTGCAACTTCAATAGAATGTTGTAATGCATTTTGTCCAAAACTTGTACGGAAATGTAGTTTTCCAATTAATTCAACTAGTTCTGGTTCTACTTTTGTGATTCCTAATTCAAATAGTGCATTATTTCCATATTCTAATATTTTCGCATGCATATCTTCGCTTACTTTATCGTATAATTCTTCGATACGAGCAGGATGGATTCTTCCATCTTTGATTAATGTTTCAATTGTGATTCTAGCGATTTCACGACGTAATGGATCAAAACTAGATAACACAATTGCTTCTGGTGTATCATCAATAATTAAATCGACTCCAGTTACAGCTTCAATCGTACGAATATTACGTCCTTCACGACCAATGATACGACCTTTCATATCATCATTAGGTAGTGTTACAACTGTAACTGTTTGTTCATTTGCAACATCAGAGGCATATCTTTGCATTGCTGATAAAATAATTGCTTTTGATTTTTTATCGGCTTCTAATTTTGCTTCTGTTTCTTTGTCTTTAATGATGGCTGCAATTTCTAAGCTCATCATATCTTCTACTTTTTTTAATACCATATCTCTTGCTTGATTTTTAGAAAAACCAGCAATTTGATTTAATAGTTCAATTTGTTCTTTTTTTACATCTTCCACTTTACTCATTTCATCTTGGATTTGTTTTTGTTTATTCAGAAGTGTTTCTTCTTTTTCTTCTAACATTTTTTCACGATTTTGAAGAGTTTGATCTCTTCTATCCATAGAATTTTCACGAAGAAGTAAACGTTCTTCTGATTCTTTTACTTCGGCTTTTTTCTCTTTTACTTCTTTATCTGTATCTATTTTTAATTTATGTGCCTCTTCTTTGGCATCCAAGATGTAGTCACGTTTTATTTTTTCAGCGTCTTTTTTTGCTTGTTCTAATAGTGTTTCAATTTTCTTACTAGCACGACTTGCTCTTAAGTTATTTAACACAATAACAATAAAAACTCCTATAAATAATCCAAGTAAAACAAGTAATATGGAAGCAATCATTTGATTCATATAATTCCTCCATTTATCTATTTTATCTTAGGGTAAATATTCATTCACTCTAGTTTTATTGTAATGTATTTTCTAAGTTTAGTCAATAGTCAGAAATGGCATAAATTACCCACCTTATTCATAAATTTTATATAAAAATGATAAAGAAATGAGAAAAATTAAAGTTTTTTAAAAAAATCTATTGCCAAAGGGGAAAAAATAAGGTATACTGAAATAGTCATTGACGGATAAATGGGCTTGTAGCTCAGCTGGTTAGAGCGCACGCCTGATAAGCGTGAGGTCGATGGTTCAAGTCCATTCAGGCCCACCATTTATGCCTCAATAGCTCAGTTGGTTAGAGCACCTGACTGTTAATCAGGGGGTCGTAGGTTCGAGTCCTACTTGAGGCGCCATGGCCTGTTGGTGAAGCGGCTTAACACACTGCCCTTTCACGGCAGCATTCACGAGTTCGAATCTCGTACAGGTCACCATAAAGAAATAACAAGTATTCGTACTTGTTTTTTTGTATTTAAAAAGGATTTCATGAAGCAATGAAATCCTTTATTTTTTGAAATCTAGTTGTTTGGTATAACCTGATAAATAGTTTTAAATTGATACGATATAATTCGTAAGCTAGTAATAAGAAGATAGCTAAAAAGATTAATCGATCAAATGGTAAGAATGATAATGAGAATAGTTCGTTTAATCCAATTGCTCCAATTAAAAAGATAACTAGCATACTACCAAATAATGTACCTCGTAATAGATTTAATGGATAACAAAGACGGAATAGTAAGATAAACGAAATGAATCCCATTGTTAATACACAAATCGTTGATAGTTGTCCTTTTGTAAAGTGAAAAATGCTACCACATAATAAGACCATTAAAATACTTTCGACAATTGTTACAGCTGTTGGAATAGACTTGCTAATGATATTGAAAAAGAAATGTTTTTTAACTCGTTTTTCATTTGGTTCTAAAGCAAGTATAAATGATGGAATACCAATTGTCGTAACACTAATTAATGTTAATTGAATTGGCACAAATGGATATGGAAGAGATATAAATAAGAAACAAATTGCTAGTAGTGTTGCATAAATTGTCTTCACTAAGAATAAAGTTGCAGAACGTTCAATATTATTAATGATTTGTCTACCCTCTTTTAATATTTTTGGTAGACGATCGAAATTAGAATCTAATAATACCATTTCTGATACATTTCTAGCGGCATCACTACCACTTGCAACAGCAATACTACAATCTGCTTCTTTGAGTGCTAAAACGTCGTTTACACCATCTCCTGTCATTGCTACAACATGTCCATTTTCTCGTAAAGCTTTCACCATATCTCTTTTTTGTTCTGGGGTTACACGTCCAAAGATTTGATACTCCTCTACTGCTTTCTTAATACTTTCATAGTCTTTTAACGTTGTAGCATCCACTGCTTTTAAATCAGTAATACCTACTTTTGAAGCAACACTGGTAACTGTTTTCACATGATCTCCAGATATAATTTTAATATCAACACCTTCATTTTTAAAATAAGTAAGTGTTTGTTTTGCTTCTTTACGAATATGATCTTGAATCTGAATAAAACCAATGACTTCTATTTGTTGTGGTAATTGTTTATCTTCTAATGATTGTTTAGAAGTTGCTAGAACAACAACTCTACTATCTTGTGATAATGTATTGACCATTTCTTTCATATCACTCGGAATATCTTTTATTAAAAATTCTAAGGCTCCTAATAAAATAGATTGATTTTGAAAAGTAACACCAGACCATTTTCTTTTCGATGTAAATGGTACTTGGTATAAAATTTCTTTTTCTAAACGTTCAGGATACGTCTTTTTAATAGCAGTCATGGTTGCATTACTATCTTCAAAATTTGTTGCTAGTAAAGTCAATAATGTTTCCATTTCTTTTTGGTTATGTGATTGATATGGAACTAAACCTGTAATTACCATATCTCCTTCTGTTAGTGTTCCTGTTTTATCTAGACAAATCGTATCTACTCTTGCTAGTGTTTCTAATCCATATAGCTGTTCTACTAATATTTTATAACGTGTTAATTTAGCAACACCAACTGCTAATACAGTACTTGTTAAAAGTACTAACCCTTCTGGGATCATTCCAATCACTGCTGCGACAGTATTTAAAATAGCTTGATTTAATGAATGATGTAAACTGTATTGTTTAAAAAATAGTAACATACCAAGGGGTAAAATAATAATAGATACTACTTTGATGACTTTATTTAATGTCTGCATGATTTCTGAACGGACTTTTTTGACAAACTTTGTATCACTGGCAATTTTAGAAGTATAATTATCCATTCCAACATGTTCTACTTTGGCATAACAAGTTCCAGAACTAATAAAACTACCTGATAAAATCATATCTTTTTCTTCTTTATATACAGGTTCTACTTCTCCTGTAATAATCGATTCATTGACTTCTACTTCCCCTTTTTTAATAATCGAATCAACGACAACTTGATCTCCACGATCAAAACGTACAATATCATCTAATACTAAATCGTAAATACTTACTTTTTGTATTTTTCCATCCCGAACAACCAATGCTTTAGAAGTTGCTAGAAGAGATAATTTATCAATTTGTCTTTTCGCATGAATCTCTTGAATGATACTAATAAATGTATTACAGATTACAACCCCCATAAATAATAAATTTTTGAATGAACCACTAAATAGAACAGCAAGTGCTAAAAAGGTATTTAAAATATTAAAGGGTGTAATTAAATTACGTAAGATAATTTCAGGGATTGTTTTTGTACGTGGTGTTTTATCTGTATATACGAGATTTTCTTTTTTTCTTAACTTTACTTGTTCACTTGTAAGTCCTTGATGAATATCTGGTTGATAACGTTCCATACAATCTCTCCTTTATCAAACATTATACTATATTTTCTAAAAGCTGTAATGACTATTTTGTCATTTCTTGATATATGATGGAAAAGAAGTTTGAATCATCAAACTTCTATAGTGTAAAAATTTTATATACAAGTTCTGAACGGTTTGGCTCTTGGACTGGTAAAATCACGTAAAAACGATTTTCTATATCAAAATAATATTGTATTGTATTATTTTTAACAGCCTCTTGATACGTTGACATAGCTTGTTGTACATATTGATTTTTCTCTTCGAAAGAAAGATCAGAATAATTTTCCATCCATCTATACAGAGAATCTTTTACTTTTAATTCAATATTAAAATCATAGATGGAAGCTTTTTGATATACTTCTCGATATGGAACCTGGTTTCCACTACTTAAATAGAAGTGATACGTCATATAGGAATATGTAACTTGTTCTTGATTTCGATGTTGTATATAAATCAAAATCGATAATATATCTTCATGAATTGTATATTGATACTGACTAATAATATTTTGTCCTTTTTGTGTCATTTTCTGTTTTTCTTGACGCAATGTCTTATACTTTGTCTGAATCTCTTGATTCGCTTCTAATGCATCTTGACTATTTAAATTAATCATTGGCAAACGCAATTGTTTATCTTTTGAATAAGTAGCTTGAAATACAAATGCTTTGTCGATAAAAATTTTATTTTGATTGATTTCTTTTTTCGCGCTTGTTTCTACAATTTGTGGTGTATGATTACGACTTGGACGAATTAATTCCACATAGACAAGATAACTAATCCATACTACTAAGGCAATGATAAAGACGATTACAAAGCCATAAATAATATGTCGATTCCTATACCTCATATCTACCACATCCTTGTCTTTAGTATAACACAACTATGATTTATTCGTTGCCATAAGTTATAAAAAAACAAGTTACTTTACAAAAAAGATTTGATTGCATCAAACCTTTTTATTACTAATTATTTGATATTCACTATCTGATACTTTTTTCAAAACTAATTGATATTTTGCTTGAACATCACTTTCTTCATATTCAAAGTAATCTTCTTTTTTGAAGTCTTCTAATTTATCTTTTTTCTTTTCATCTTCTAATACTCCACTAATATCATCATAAGTAATTTCTATCTTACCTGTTTCTTGATGATCAATAATCTTAGTGACTTTATACAATACTTCTTTCATATCTTTATCGTACTGACAAGTGATTTTATCATCTTTGAAAATGGTTTCATCCAATTGTTCTTTTTTAATTTCTACCCCAAATAATGTTTTCACAAATGGATTAAGTTTAGAAAATTGAATTGTTTTTTTCTCATCACTATTATTTTCTTTTTCAAAGATACTATCATCATCTTGATCTTTCAAATAGTAACAAGTCGCATTTGCCATTTCAAAATCCGTAAAAGAAGAATCATCATATGTTGTTCTTGTATGATTTAGATACATTAAAGCTGGTTTTAACTTCTGATTTAACAATTGATTATATTCCTTCTTGGTATCATCTGAGGTGATATCAACTGCTTCTTTTTTTGTTTCTTCTTTCTGTTTTTCTTGTAATTTTTTGATTTCATCTTCTTTTTCATTGATTTCCCTTTTTAGACGATTTGTCTCATTGGTATAATTCATGGACAAAACATAGTATGTTCCTAAACTACCTAATAAAATACCAATTAACAAACATAAAATAAAACCAAATGATCTTGACTCTTTTCTTCTTTCCATAGTGACCTCCTACTCCTATTATTTCCATATTTTGTATGTATATACAAAAAAATTACGATTCTGTTCGTAATTTTCTACAAGTCGTACAATCATAAAAGAGACACATAATCATCCGAATGGTTTCTTTTGTCATCTTTTCATAATTAAAGTCTTGATGTTGATGATAACTCAACTCTTGACATAGAACATCAATCATATGGATTAAAAAGTGAATTCTTTCCTTTTGATTTTGAATTTCAAATCCATGTTGTTGTAAAATTTCTTGTATTTTTTCTGTTGTTTCCATTTCTTTTTGTTTAAATATTTGAAATACTTCTTCATCACTATTTTGTAGAGATTGTAACTGACGGTAGGCATTTTCTGACATTGTATGTACTTCTTTTGTTTTTTGAATCATTTTTTTCAGTGCTGATTCAAAGTTATTTTTTAAATCCACTTCATTTTTTAATACTTCCAACATAGGAAACATAATTTCATCAGAATAACGTTTTACCCCTTCAATTAATATATCGTGCTTATCGTGAAAGTACTGGTAGATAATTCCCGTTGAAACATGTGATTCATTGGCAATATCGATGGTATTTACATTGTGATATCCTTTTTCACACATCAATTGAAAGCCATGCTTAATAATTTTCTCTTTGGTAGCGATTGATTTTTGATGAACTGGTTGTCTAACTTTACCCATAGTTTATTTTAAAAATCCTTGAATAATGGCTTCTTCTGCTTCTTTTTCTGTTAGGCCTAGTGACATCAATTTCATAAGTTGTTCCCCGGCAATCTTACCAATCGCTGCCTCATGTACTAAATTGGCTTCTACATCTTTCGCATAGATTTCTGGAATTGCTTTTACTCTACCATGATCTTTTAAAATCGCATCACACTCGACATGAGCATAACATTTTGTCTTTCCGATAATTTCTGAAGAGAATTCCTGATAAGACTCTTCTGTTGCGACTGATCTAGAAGTAACATGAGTACTGGCATTCTTTCCTTTTAGTTTTACTTTAAAATCAGTCATCGCTTTCTGTTTTCCATGTGTCATAACCTTTTCCGTAATAATTAATGTACTATTTTCTTCTAATTTCGCATAAGTTTCTCTTTTTGTAGAATCGACACCTTTGATTTGAACTGTATCAATTGTCATATGAGAACCATCTTTCATATAGACTTCTGTAACAGGATTTAATATTTTCTTACCCGTTCCATTCCCTTCTCCATAATGTTTTTCTACGTATTTTACTTTCGCATGTTCATCGACATAGAAACGGTGAATCCCATTGTGTGTAGCATTTTTGTCATGATCATTGTGTACTCCACATCCAGCAATAATGACGACATTAGAATTTTTACCAATGTGAAAATCATTATATACAACATCAGTTAATCCACTTTCCGTCACGATAACAGGAATATGTACGATTCCAAATAAAGTATTTTCTTTGACATATACATCAATTCCTGTTCCATCTTCTTTACTTACAATATCAATATAGGGGTTACTCTTTCTCCCAATACATTTTCCATTTTTACGAATATTGTATACTTCCGTTTGTTCTACATCTTCATCTACAATTTCATGTAATAACTTTTTATCTACTTCATTCATATTTTTCTTCCTCCACACGGAATGAATCTTTAAAAATCATCTTGACCATTTCTTCACGATCTCCGATTTGTTTGATTTGACCCTTTTCTAATAATATAATTTGATCTGCAATATTTAAAATACGTTCTTGGTGAGAGATAACCAGTGTAATACCATTAGAAGTAGATTCTATCTCACGAAATACTTCTGTTAAGCTCTGGAAACTCCATAAGTCAATTCCTGCTTCTGGTTCATCGAAAATAGCAATATAAGGATTACGTGCGAGTACGGTAGCAATTTCAATTCTCTTTAATTCTCCACCTGATAAAGAACGATTGATTTCACGTTTCAAATACTCTTTAGAAGTAATTCCTACTTTCTTTAAAAGACGTAATGCATCTTCTTCTTGAATCTCTAATCCAACTGCTAATTTTAGCAAATCAAATACAGTAATTCCTTTAAAATGAACTGGTTGTTGGAAGGCAAAACCAAATCCTAATTTTGCACGTTCATCGACCGATAAATTCGTAATATCTTTTCCTTCAAATATAATTTGACCAGAATCTGGTTTTTCAATTCCCATAATGATTTTAGCAAGTGTTGATTTTCCACTTCCATTAGGACCAGTAATCACATAAAATTTATTCTTTTCTAAAACAAGATTGATATGATCTAAAATTTTCTTGTTTGCTCTTTCAAAACAAATATCTTTTAGTTCTAACATAAGCATGTCCTTTCTAATAAATGTGAAACTTATTTCACATTTATTTTATTATAGCGATTATTTGGTATTTCTGCAACTATATTTTTATTATTTCAAAATAAAAAAATTCTAATCAATGATTAGAATTTATAGTTTTGGATCTACTAGTATTTTCACTGCTGCATCTTTTCCACTACTCAATCTTTCATAAGCAGTTTGTACTTGATCAAATGAGACAACATCATCGACAAACTGCATAACTTCGATTTGTTTATTGGCAATCATTTCTATACAAGTTTCAAATTCTTCTTTCGTATAAGCAATTGCTCCTTGAACTGTTAATTCATTCATAACAGCTAGTACTGTTGGTACTGGAATAGCTGTTGTAGCAACACCAACTAAGACAACACAACCACCTGGTCTTACCATCATAAAAGCACTTGTAACAGCATTGGAATTACCACAACATTCAATGACTGTATCAAACCCTTCTTTCGTATCTTGCATCACTTCTTGTAGTAAGTTTTGATTTGTTGCATCGTAATATTTATCAGCCACACCTAATGTAATTGCTTTATTACCACGATAGGGATTTGTTTCACTCACTGCGACAAAACTAGCTCCTTCTTTTTTTGCTAACATGGCACATAATAAACCGATGATCCCTCCACCAACAACAAGTACTTTTTCACCTAGTTTAATGTTTGCTAGATGAACTGCATGTAAAGCAACTGCTGTTGGTTCTACCATTGCCATTTCTTCTGGAGTAGTTTGACTAGGTACTTTAAGTACCATATCAGGACGAACAGAAATCTTTTTCGTAAGTGCTCCTGGTCTTGTAACAGAAAGACCTACCGCATCACTCCAAGTTTGCTTACAATATTGGGGATTTCCACTTTCACAAGCTTCACAATGACCACATGGTGTAATTGGAAGAGCTGTTACAATATCCCCTACTTTTAAATCTTCACGACTTCCTGGATCGACAACAGCGCCACAAAATTCATGCCCCATTACTAACCCACTTGGATTTCCCGTTTCAAAATTATGTAAATCTGATCCACAAATACCTGATTTTATAATTTCAATGATTACATCTCCATTTTTAGATACTGGTTCTTCTATTTCTCTTACTTCTAATTTTCTCTTATCTACTAGCATTACTGCACGCATATCTTATCACCTCATATCTTCATTGTAACACAATTTTTACTGGTTGAACTTTTCAATCCTGATACTTTACACATGCTTGATAAATATAGATTATATAAATTCTTATTTTTCCTCTTCACTTTTTTATTTTTTTATGATATACTAATGAAGTAATTTGGAAATGGGCTGTTAGCTCAGTTGGTAGAGCAACTGACTCTTAATCAGTGGGTCTAGGGTTCGAATCCCTAACAGCCCACCATTTGAAAGACAAAAGGAATGTATCTGACATTCTTTTTTTCATATCTAAAACATGTTATAATACAAATGAGGTGAAAGTATGAAACTCATATCTTGGAATGTAGCTGGTCTTAGAGCTTGTTATAAAAAAGGATTTATAGACTTTGTCGAAAAAGAAGATGCAGATATCATTTGCTTACAAGAGACAAAAGTATTAGAAGAACAACTTCCATTTCATCTAGAAGATTATCACATGTATTTAAATCCTGCAGAACGTAAAGGATATTCAGGAACGATGATTTTAAGCAAAGAAAAACCACTCGATGTCTTTTATGGAATGGATATTGAAAAGCATGATCACGAAGGTCGTGTCATTACATTAGAATATCCTGAATTTTACTTAGTAACAGTATATACACCAAATGCCAAAGCAGGATTAGAACGTTTAGATTATCGTATGGAATGGGAAGATGACTTTAGAAAGTATTTAAAAAGTTTAGAAAAAACAAAACCAGTCATCTGTTGTGGAGACTTTAATGTCGCACATGAAGAAATCGATCTTAAAAATGCGAAAGCAAATATAGGAAATGCTGGATTTACTTATGAAGAACGTGAAAAGTTTACAGAATTATTAAATGCTGGATTCATCGATACATTTCGTTATTTATACCCAGATAAAGAAGGTATGTATTCTTGGTGGAGTTACATGAGAAATGCCAGAGCGAATAACGCTGGTTGGAGAATTGATTATTTTATTATGTCTCAAGATTATATCTCTCATTTAGAAGATGCGATGATATATACTGATGTTTTTGGAAGTGATCATTGTCCAATTGGAATTCTATTAAAAAAATAATATCCGAGGATATTATTTTTTTTGCCATAATGTATAACGATAACGATGTTCTTCATATTTTTGATTCTTTTCTGATATCTTTTTATAATTTTGTTTTAATTCTGGAATATAGTGATAAGACATTCCTTTATCTATTGGTACTCTAGTGACTACAAAATCAACTTTCTTCTTTTTGATAGCTTCTTCTTGTTGTTCGATATTTTCAGGGAAAACAGCATTCGCAATATTTTGTTTTTGAAAATAACGAATGTTTGGAATAATTCCCGTTGTAGTATAAAATCCACCATCTAAGAAACCATAGTTTAATAAAGTTGGATTTTCTGTTTGCTTGATAATTTCTGCAAACTGATACTGAACTAAGTCTTGCCTACTCTGATTGATACGAAATTTGTTGGTATTTTGACATCCATAGTAACTAAGAGCCACTAACAAAGTGACATAAATCATATAATGAGCTAGTCTTGATTCATGCCATTCAATGTGATATAGGCGTTCTATCCAAGACGCAATAGCAACAATTCCAAAGATAAGAAAAGGCGCTAAAATGAAATAATAGTAACGGAAAGAAATACCTCCACAGAAAACACCTAAACATAAAAAACAATAAAGAGAAATGACAATCCATTTAAATGACTTCTTTTTGAAAAAGAAACGATCAAATAATAAGACACAGATGCCAATCATAAAAGGAATTCCAAACCCTAAGTTTTGAGCCATAAAGAATAATGGTTTCGTAATGATATCAAATAATTTCATAATCCAAGTATCTATTGTAGGATAATATTTGATATTAAAAATAACATAAGATTCAATCCAAGTTCCAATGGCATGGTGAATCCCAAAATAAATCAACCATGGAATGATGGGAATTGCCATTCCCGACAAGAAAATCAAACAGTCTAAAATACTTTCTTTCCATTCTTTTTTAGACAATAGATAAAAGAACATTGATGCCATCCATGCGAACCAAAAACCTAGTAAAGTAAATTTCATAGTGGCAATCAATCCAGCCATGATACCATTTATGAAAATCATACTTCGTTTTGGTTTCGTATCACCGCTTTTTAAAAACTTTACCATGGAATATAAGCTATACATCAACATCGGAAGAGAAAACTCCTCTACACTTCCACCATGGGTAAAAGCAGGTAGTGTTAAAATGAGAAAACTGATGATAGGAAGCGTCAATAAACTCGTTTCTTTTTTTAAATACAATCGACATAAACGATATGCATAATATAGAAAAATAGAAAAAGATATAACTTCAATTAAGAAGACACCAAAAAAAGTAGTATATGAAATGAGACTAGCAATTCCATAGTATAAGAATAATAAAGGCCCTTTCTGATCAAATAAATCAACATATAATACTTTTCCTTGAAACATACTTTTTCCCATTGTAAAAAAGCAATTTCCATCTACCCAATCATTCATTGGATATAGAAAAGAAGACTCTGAACATATCATTAAAAATAAAAAAGAAAGAGTAATACAATATATGATTACCTTTCCCTTGGATAACCACTCTTTTCGCATAATTTCCCAACTTTCTATCGGTATTATAACATACATTGAGTAGAATAAAACTTACAATTTTGTCACGTCTTGCCCTTCTTCTTTTTTCCCAAAAACAATCGTCGGACGTGCTTGTAATTCTTCTTTTGCTTGTTCTATCATTTCTTTTAACTGTGATAAAGAAGAATAATATTTTTCATGATAAGTACCACCATCTAATATTTGGTTATCATTTGTATAAATTAATAATTGATATCCTCTACTAACCTCTTTGAATACAATATCACGAATCGTATCAATTTTAATTCTCTGATTGATACATTTATTTTTAGATACATGATATTGATAAGAAAAAATATGTAAGTATGAGATACTATCTAAATAGATGAATTGATAACTCTTTTTTAAAGGATTGACGAAATCGAATTGAATTTTCGAATTTTTACTTTGTTCGCGCATTTTCTTAATATTTGTTTTTACATGATATCGTTTTAAATAATGATTATCTACTCCATGTTCTATGACAGCAAATACAATAATAATAGCCCATACAATCAAAAAGATAAGCATGACTTGTTGGTCATTTAAGGTAATCTCATGACCGATCATTGTTTCATAGATTTTTATAAATGGTTGGGCTAAAGATTGTGATACATAGGAAATATCTGTTTGTGTATATACCTGTTGCAATAAACGTCCCCATAAATTAAAAAAGTAAGCATCGACAAAAAATAATAAAAAGAGTGTTGTATATCTTTTACTTACCAAATCTACTAGAACAAAAAAGACAATAAATTGAATAATAATCTGTACTGTTTCCATATGATCACCTTACCACTTTTATTATAACAATATTTTATGCATTTTACCACTCTAAAAGACGGAACAAGACAGTATTTTACAGGACAAAAAAAGTATTTCTTGCAAGAAATACTATTTTAATTTTGTCTTCATTCCTTTTAATCCTTTGACACCTTTTACTCCATCGAAATGAGTTAAGATATTTGTATCAAAAGATGTTACTTTTTTCTTCTTTTTACGATAATCTTTAATTGCTAAAGTAATCATATCATCTAATAATTCAGTATATGGTTTTCCTGTTGGTTCCCATAAATAGAATGATAGACTTCCTGGAATGGTATTTGGTTCATTGACATATACTTTTTCGTTTTTCTTATCAATTAAGAAATCAATACGACATAAACCACTTAAGTTTAAAGCACGGAATGTTTCAACGGAAATTCTTTTTACTTCTTCTTGTAATTTCTCACTGATACGAGCAGGAATAATACGGTCAGCACTTGCCATTCCTTTGCTTCCTCCACCTACTTTTTTCGTTCCTTTTCCGTTTCCTAAATATTTATCTTGATAAGTAAGGAACTCATCAGTACTCATTACTTCTTCAATGGCACTTAATGATTGATATTCATAATCACCTAGTACACTTTCATTTACTTCTACTAAGTTATCAACTGCTTTTTCAACAACAATCTTAGTATCGTATTCCATTGCTTCACGAATTGCTTCATCTAATTTTGATTCATCTTTTACATAGACAATTCCCACACTACTTCCTAATGTAGCAGGTTTTACAATCACAGGGAATCCTAATTTTTCAATATTCTTAGTAATACGTTCTGCATTTTCTTGATATTCTGTATCATAGAACCAAGTATACTGTACAATTGGTAAATCAGCAGCATCTAATACTTGTTTCATCACTACTTTATCTTGTCCCATAGCAGCTCCTAAAACATGACTTCCAACATATGGAATACCAATCGTATCTAAATATCCAGCTAATGTACCATCTTCGGCATTATTACCATGAACAATTGGGAAAGCAATATCAAGTTCAGCTACATTTCTCTTAAAGAAACCAAGAGATTGTAGATAAAACTTTCCTTTTTTATTGTATAAAACAACTGGTTTGGCATAACGTTTTAAATCTTCAAAATCTTGATATAAAGATATGTCTGTTAGTAGTTTACCTGTATACCATTGTCTATCTTTATCAATATAAATAGGGATTACTTCATACTTGTCACGATTCATATTTTCAATTGCTTGAATTGCTGAAATAATACTTACTTCATGTTCTACAGTAGCCCCTCCAAAAATTACTCCAACTTTAATTTTCATTTTAACACTTCTTTCTATTTCTCATTATATTGATCTGGTAAATCATTTTCAAATAATGCATAAAGATCTTTTCCAGATTCTTTCATTTGTTGTAATAATTGATATGCGATTACAACGTTATTAATAATATGGATTTTCTTTTCAGGATAATCTTCTAATTGTAATCCTTCTTGAATTGGTTTTGTTTGATGTTCCCCTACTAAGATTACCTCATCACATACTTTGGCAATCTGACGTCCTAATTCTAAGTTTAACTCATATTCACGGCTTCCTAATTCAATCATTCCAGGTGTTACAATCACTCTTTTTCCTGGCATTAATTTTAGCATATCAAGTGCTGCTTTGGCACCTACTGGATTAGAGTTATAATCATCGCGAATTAAATTAATATTTCCCATTTTCTTTAACTCTAGACGATGGGCAATTGGTTTTACTTTTTTAACACCGACAATTAATTTCTCTTTAGAAATTCCAAATGCTTCACCGAGTGCTAAAGCACCTAAAATATTATACACATTATTTTTACCAAGTAAACAAGTTTCGAAGTGATAAGTATTTTTATCTCCTTTAAAATGACAATCAAAACTTGTACCGCGATAATCAAATTTTAAATTCGTTGCACGTACATCCGCATCTTCAGAATCAATTCCAATCCAAATCACACGACATTTATTTTTTAGATGATAAGATACTTGTAATTCGTCATCACGATTTAAAACTGCAATTCCATCACTTGGAAGTGATTCAATCAATTCGAACTTTCCTTTTTGAATATTCTCTTGACTACCAAAAGATTCTAAATGAGCCGTTCCAATCTTTGTTAAAATACCATACTGTGGTTTTACAAAATCACAGATTTTCTTAATATCACCTCGTTGAAATGCTCCCATTTCAGCAACAAAAATATCATTAAATTTATCTAAATAATTATTAACTGTTAAAATCATTCCATAAGTCGTATTATAGTTTTTTGGTGTTGTACTAGAAATAAATTCTACATTTAAAATATCATTTAAAATATTTTTACAACTTGTTTTACCATAACTACCAGTAATTCCAATCTTCTTTAAGTTTGGCATCTCTTTTAATTTCTTTTTCGCTTTTCTCTTATAATATAAGAATACTTGATGTTCTACTGGAATATTAATAACATTTGCTACCATGACAACAAAATAATTTACATAAACTAAAGCCCCCATCAAGAAGTAATAGATACCCAAATACTCTTCCATATATCCTAGATAAAAACCGATAAATGGAATAAAGTAAATAATGGTAATTGTTACTAACAAACGTTTTACACGAGAAGTAATTGCTAGTTTAATCTTAACTTGTTCTTTTTTCGTAGCACGATAGTTTTGATATAAAACAACAAGATAGAAAAGTGCGAATAAAGCCATACAAACTTTTGCTGGCATACCAATAAATACAGCAAATATCACAAAGAACATATCTACTGTCAAAAATACTTTGGTTGGATTTTTCAATAACCATTTTAAATATCTATGATTTTCATCATAAAAGTTTAGTTGTAACATATGAATACTTTTTAATGATACAAAATACATATACATAAAAAATGGAATAAATGATAATAAAAATAATACGTTCATAATTATTGCTCACTTCCTAAAAAATTTTTAATAATACGCACTGTTCTTCCTAAATCTTCTAAATAGGCATAATGAGTACATCCTGCGTATTCTATGACTGCTGCATCTGGTAACAAAGATTCTAATACATAGGCATCTTCTAATGTTACTTCAGCATCATTTGTACCCCAGATAATAATTGCCGGACATTGAATTTTTTTAACATCTTCTGTAATATCACAATTTACATGATTTACTAAAATCTGTCTCATAACAGGACTCGCATTACGATAATCTCTACTGCCAATATGCTTTTTCGCATATTCTTCAAATTGGTTTAAAACTGGTACTTTTTTTAATGATTTCAATAATTTCATCTTAGCCGTTTCCTTTTTGATTTTTCTTTGAAATGGACTTCCAAACAAAACTAATTTCTCAACTGGATAACGACTCGCATATAATAAGCTAAGTTTTCCACCAAAAGAATGTCCTATTAACACCGGTTTTTTTATTTTTAATTCATCTAATAACTGTTTTAACATTTCAACAAAATCATCTAACTGCCATGCACTTTTTGGCTCCTCAGACATACCATGTCCCGGTAAATCGATGATTGTCACTAAATATTCTTTTTGTAAAGAATCACCAATTGGTTTCATCATTTCAATATTCTGTCCCCATCCGTGCAGTAATACAACATCCTGACCTTGTGGATTTCCATATGTAATACTGTTGATGTGAATGCCATTTATTTTGTTCATACTATTATTCACCACATTAATTATACCATGATTTATAAAAGACGAAAAGAATTACTCGCAATTATTCCACAAAAAAAGTGATTTCAAACAAGAATATCACTTTTCTTTTGCTTTCCATTTCTGTGAATGATATAGTATCACAAAACAAACTAAAGAAACTATGAATAATAGATCTAATACAATAGTTTGATATCTAACAACGAGTGGAATTAAAAGAATCGATGTTAAATTTAAGAAAAGATGAAATAAGATTGGTGCAGTCAAAGACTTTTCTTTTTCCAATGCATCTAACACAAGGAAACTTGTCACAATTGCCGTTAAAAAGCTATAAACAGTCGTATGACATAACGTAAAAATAACCGTGATAAATAAAATAGCACTCATCGGTTTCATCCACTTTTTACTTTCTTGGTATAAAAAGCCACGGAATAATAATTCTTCTAAGATTGGACCAAAGATAGCGGTACTAATCACTCTTCCTACATAATACCAATCATAGGTCACTTCTATTTGATTCAAGGTTGCTGGGATTGGTATCATTCTTTCTAGTTTTAAAAAGAAGACATTGATTACCAGTGAAGTTACAATTCCAAATAAAATATAATAGAGAATTTTCTTTTTTCTTAATTGAAAACTATGAATTTTTTCTTGCTTATATTTTTTTAGAAATAATGGTAAAAAAATGACAAACGAACAAAATGTAGCTGGAAATAAAATTGTTCTCATACGATCTTGTAATTCAAAATCAGTAAATGAAATCGGTTTTATCCATTGTATCAAACAAAATAAAATTCCAATGACAAGGAGTTGACCAATTCCAAACAGAATTGGCCATCCAATTAATTTTAATATTGATTTTATTTTACTTGTTTTTTCCATGACTATTTAACATCTCCTGAATCGTTGTACCTAAGGTTGCTACATTTTGTAAATCAGAAGGCACAATAATTTTCGTAGACTGTCCATCTGCCATCTTTTCTAATGCCTCTAAACTCTTTAATGTTAAAACAGGTTGATCTGCTTTCGCACTTTTTAAAAGTTCAATTCCTTTCGCTTCAGCCTCTTTTATTTTTAGTAAAGCTTCAGCTTCTCCTTCAGCAATACGAATTTCACTTTCTTTTTTTGCTTCTGCTCTTAAAATCGCACTTTCTTTTTCTCCTTCGGCAATTAAAATACTTGATTTCTTTTCTCCCTCAGCTTGTAATATTTTCTCCCGACGTTCACGTTCAGCACGCATTTGTTTTTCCATTGCTTCTTGAATATCACGTGGTGGAATAATATTTTTTACCTCGACACGATTTACTTTAATTCCCCAAGGATCTGTTGCCTCATCTAAAATAGAACGCATTTTAGAATTAATTAAATCACGACTCGTAAGTGTCTGGTCTAATTCTAAGTCACCAATTAAATTACGTAATGTCGTAGCAGTAAGTGTTTCAATCGCTGCAATCGGATTTTCCACTCCATACGTATATAACTTCGCATCTGTAATTTGAAAATATACAACAGTATCAATTTGCATCGTTACATTGTCTTTCGTAATTACTGGTTGTGGGGCAAAATCCTTTACAATTTCTTTTAATGAAACACGATTTGCAATACGATCAATAAATGGTAATTTGAAGTGTAATCCATTTGTCCATGTGACATAATAAGAGCCAATTCTTTCTATAACATAAGTATTTGCTTGTGGTACAACTTTCACACAAGAGAAAATAATTACCACCAATAAAATTAAAATAATAATCAAAATATCCATAAGATTCCTCCTTATTTGTTCGTTATTGGTTCAACAACGACTTTTACTCCCTCTATTCGTTTTATCCTAACTGGGCTATCTTTTTCAATTCTTGTTTGGCTAATTGCCGTCCACTCTTTCCCATCTACTTTTACTGCTCCTACATGATCTTCAGAAATTGATTCTGTAACATATCCTTTCATTCCAATAATTCGATCTAAATTTGTTTTCTCGTGTTTTGGACCAAACCATTTCACAAAAATAGGTTTTGTAAAGATTAATAAAATTAGTCCAACAATCACAAATGCCGCAAATTGTATCAATACACTATCTGTAAAAAAAGAAAGTATAAGAGAAACAAGGCCACTGATAACAAACCAAATTGTAGTTAAATTGACTGTTAGTACTTCAATCACAGCAAGAACAATCACAACGCCTAACCAAACATAAAACATAAAGTATCACCCTACTTACATTATACTACAAAAGTTTTATCATACAACAAAAAGCAAGAAAATTCTTGCTTTAAAGATATTCTATCCATGCGTACTTTCTCATCAACTTCTTGATATTCTCTTCTTCTGTTACTACTGTGACATATTTCAATTGGATATCGTGCAATTCCTTATACCATGCTTCTTTTTCCATTCCATTGATTCGATAAGTATCAATCACCTGTTGTTTCAAAGAATCTCTATCTAAAACAGAATACCAAAACATACCATCTGAAACTTCTAAAATTTGAAAGCAATTCACTGGAAAAAACATATCTAAATCATTTAATGTCCAATTTCCTCGCGTTAAATCAATTTGATAACTTCGTTCAGAATGAGTCAATGGTGTTGTTTCTACTACCGGTTCTGTTGCACTAGACTTCCTGACACTCACATAAAATAACATACAAAGACATAACAAAAAAAATAATGAAGGAGCATGTTTCATATGATCACCTCATTATTTTTAAGTTGTGTAATTTATTTTGTTTTATACACGATAGAATTGATTAAAGACTTTTTCCTTTTTCATTTTCTTCCATTGATGCAAATAGGTCGTCAATATTCACTCTAGCATCTTCTAATGCTTTCTTTTGTTCTTCAATTTTTTGTTGCTCAAAATCTTTTAAATCATTTCCAAAATCGTTAATTTTTTGTTGTCTTTCTTCTTCTGCCTTTTTCTTGATTTCATCGACATCAGATACCATTGTTTGGTACTTATCACTAAATTGGTTAATTTGATTATCTAATTCTTGTAATTTATCAGCTACTTCAGCTAATTCTTTTTCTTTTTGTTCAATTAAGCTTTGGTTTTTCTTTTCAGCATATCCTTCCGCTAATTGGTGAAGACGTCCTATCTTCTCTTGTTCATCTGTAATCTTACTCAATTCATTTTGTACCATAGGCATGCTCTTAATTTCAGATAAATACTTGACACCACTCTTTAACGAATTAATCTCCCACTCTAAATGTGTTTTTTCCATTCCTAACTCACGAGCTTCTTTTTTAATATCAGCAATTGTTGACATCATATTATCTCTAGCTTCTTTTTTCTGAGTTTGAAGTGTTTCCTGAGCTTTAGCTTCTGCTAATTGTTTTTGTAAATTAGCAATAATCTCATTTTGTTCTTGAATCTTTTGAGCTTGTTCATCAATTTGTTGTTTTTGACGTGCAAAAATAGTTTTTACTTGTTTATCGAATACAAATTCTGGAGTTGGATTTGTTTTTTCTACTTTTGTAACCATTTCTGATTTTGTTTGTTCCTGAGCAGTTGGTTTTACCTCTACTTTTTCTTCAGGTTCCACTGTAATTACTTTTTCAGGTTCAATTTTTTCTTCTTGTTGTTGAGATTGTGTTTGTTCTTCTTTTTTCTCAGGTTGAGGATTTAATAACTGATTCTTTTCATTTACAAACAGTGCGATTAAATCATTTTTATTATATTTAATTGCTTCTGCAAACTCTTCATTTTGTAAATTATTTAATAAACTATCTAATTTAGTAGTAGCCATTTCCGCATTTAAACGAGCTAATCCTTTTGTTCTTTCAAATAAATCCTTGTATTTTAAATAAATTGCTTTATTTTTCAACTCTGCTTCTGCTTGTTTAATACTTGCATCCATCTTTTCTTTTTGTTGTTCATCCATAGCTAATTGACAAGTTGGATATAATTTTTGAACTAACTTTAACATATCTTGTTCTTTTTGGATATCATGTTCTTCATCATCACTAATACTATTATGAAGTCTATTTAATTCTGTCTCAATGGTTACAATATTTTCTTGAATATATTTTTCATATTCTTCTTTCATTTCCTGATATCTTTTATTAACATTCTCAATACGACCACTTAAAAGTGCTTTTACATCTGAACTGCAACCATTAATAGATGGTAGCAAATTAGTTGCCTCTTCATAATATCTTTGCATATCATCCAATGAAATCTCATGTCTCTTAATTCCCATTGTTTGAATTTCCAAACAATATCGATTCACTTGAGATATTTGTGCTGCGATATTTGCTTCCTCACGCTCTATTTCATTCGACTCTTCAGTTGCTCCATTTATCGTAGCTGAGTCTTGAGTTTCTTTTTGTTTTTTTATGTTTTCCAAGTACCACTTCTTTATTCCATAAGCAAACTCCTGAAAACTCAATTTGATTCCTTTTATTCCTAGTGAATTTTCATTTTTTAATTCAATACGACCGCCTTTATAACTACCATCAGGTTGTTTTCCAAACGTTCTCACTTCAACTTTATCTAATATGATTTTATTTTTTTCTAAAGCTTTTTTTATTCTATCTATTCCTCTTTGTTCTCTCTCTGCAAAATATGAGTTTGAAGATAATCCTTTTGCTTTTTCTTCTAATTCAGCAAGTTCCTTTTCCCAACCAGCTTGATTTGATTTACTCACATCAAGTTGTGACCTATCCTTCCAAATCTTGCTTTTTTTCATATTTCTATTACTAAACTCTATTGTTTTTGCTAATGTTTCTATATCTTTTACTAAGTCTAGCGCTCCTTTTTTTGATAAGCGAACCACATTTTCTTCTGACACTCCAACTTTTTTCTTGCTTTGATCTTCATCTTTCACAACTGCTACTGATTGTTCTTCATTTTCTTTCTCTTGTTCTGGTTCTTTAGTTGTAGTTTCTGGTTTTGCTCCTCCCAAATTAGGATTTAGCGCTCTATATTCATCTAATATACTTTTGATTTGGTCGCTTGTAAATCCTGCACGAGTTAATGCATTTTCATAACGTGTAATATGTTCGTCATGGGATAAATTCTTTGTTTGATCACGATCATTTAATAATGTTTTTAACACTTCTGAATCACCGTTAAAAGATGCTGCTTCTAAGTCACGAACCAAACGATATTGATCATTTAGTTCTGCTTCGTAAGTGGTAAAGCCAAAAGTATGCGCTAAATTACTTGCTTCACGTAAAATATCTTCATTATTATGACGACTAACAACACTTCTTAAAGTATCTTCATGAATTTCACTTTCATTTCCATTTACCATATCAAGTGCTTCTTGATATAGTCTTGCTTCTGTCTCATTTTCAAAATTACGACCATTAACTGTTGTTCCTGGCATTTATATCACTCCCCATTTGCTTTAATCACTTTACGCATTATATCTTTAATCTTAGCCCATTCTTCTTCTGTGTCAATTCCTGTAATACGGAATCCATCTGGATTATTTGGATCACTTTCAACTCTAGATGAATATACGACAACCATACCATTCTTATCTTTCTCATTAAAAGTATAAATGATATAATCTTTACCATTTTCTTTTAATGTAAAATATAAAAGAACTTCGGCTAGTCTTTCGCTTCCATCTTCTCCTTTAATCATGATTTTTTCATTTTCTTCCATATCAGCTACTGTTTGATTTAATTCTTTATCCATAAATAACCTCCTATTTACTCTTATTAATTAATTATAGCATAACTTTTTTTATAAAACAATCTATAAAACATTTGTTTTACATAAAAAAACTACTCTGTGAACTAGTCAAGAAAAAGTAGTCTAGTGTTTTTTTACTTTCTACTTTTATAATATCACTTCACTGTAGTAGTTTTCATTTTTACTTACTATTTTGTTGAATAAAATTTTCTAGTTTATTGTAATAATGGATAGATCCCATAACAAATGAAATTAATAACAATAAAAATAATAACATCATTGGTAAGAATAAAAACCATAACACACATGGTGCACAAAAACTAGAACATAAAATAGCAATTAAAATAATGAGTGTAATGACTGGTACACAGAATGATAATAACAATGTTGTTTTACCATATACTGTTTTATGAAATTTCTTCATTTCTTTTTTTAACTCTTGATTATTTAACTGATATATATTCATCTAATCCCTCCTATTTTCAGAATACACTATAAAGTTCACTTTAAGTCAAGTCCCTATTACAGAACTTTACAAAAAAAGCGGAGCCATAAGGCTCCTTTACAAGATAATAGTAACTAATCCCACAAGTTTATAAATATTACGCTAATTCAAAAATTTAATTTAATTATAACCTTTAAATACAAATATAATAGAATATATGAATAATTTTACTATTTACTATATTATATTTTGTAACAAGAAAAAAGGAACCTCAGTTCCTTTTTCCCCCATTAATAATGGAATTTAATTACATATACATGATACCATATTTTAATATCTTTGTAAATATGTAATCATTATAGTTATATGCTTTTTTTATAATTATATATCTATTTGATATTAGTAAAAAAGTTTTTATTAATTCCTGTAAATTCAGTATACCGTTTACTTACTGGAAAATGTTTATATTTAGAGCGAATCTCATTCACTTTAATAGTTCTTAATATAGAATTTATTTGTTTTATGATTTGATTCAATTGGTTTTCTTTTGTTTTTAAGTCCATTTTATATGCTTTCCCTGATTCAATTTTTTCTATAAAGTTAGCAGTTTCCATATCATATGCTGATAATTCTGCTATAACACTTTTAAGTTCATCAATTTGTTTAGCGTTTTCAACTTCAATAATAGATTGACTTAAAACTATATTATATTTAGAGTATATTCCCACTAATTCTAAATAAAAATTAGTATTCTTATCAATATGGTGTAACATTTTATATAAGATATATATTATTTTTGAAAGATCTAATTTAGTCGAATTATTAGAATTAAATTTATCACTACCAAAGT
>USRP01000015.1 GCA_900557185.1 uncultured Mycoplasmatota bacterium | reverse complement strand
TATCATTATAAACCAAATCTAGAAAAAAAAAAATATTAAATATTTCTCTCCCTGCTACTGGTTCTCGTTTCATCGGAAGCATCGGATACTTTTTAGAACCAATCATTATGACCCATGTTTTATTGCAAGTTGGATATTCTAATCATTTTATTGTCAATGAGTATGGAATTTTAAATGGATATGTTCTTCCAATGTTAACGATGCCAAGTTTTTTTACTATGGCTATTAGCCAAGCCCTGATTCCCGTTATCAGTAAAAGCTATGGCAAGAAAGATTATCGAGGGACAAAAAAGAAACTCAGTCTTGCCATTCTCATCTCTTTTTTAATTGGAATTCCAATCACTGCCATTTTCATATTTTTCCCTGAATTTCCTCTCCAGATTATTTATCAAACCCACGAGGGAATTCCTTATTTACGAGTTCTAGCTCCTATTTTTTTACTACATTACATCCAAGCTCCTCTAACAGCTGCTTTACAAGCTATGGAGCAAGCGAAAACAGCAATGAAAGGAACATTACTAGGAATGATTTTAAGAACGCTAATCTTGTTTATTTGTTGCTATTTCCGTATTGGTCTATGGGCACTTGTCATCGCCCTTTCATCTAACATTATTTTTGTAACACTACACCAAGCCAAACATGTCATTAAAAAATTAAACGTCGCATAAACAGAAAATTGCCAATTGAAAGTATTTTGTAGTATAATACACTGCGGTGATGAAAATGAAAACGCAAATCGTAGATTGTACAAAAGAAATCGATGAAAATAAATTAAAAGAATGTGGAGAGTTACTAAGACAAGGAAAAATCGGAATATTTCCAACAGAAACAGTATATGGAGTTGGTGCCGATGTTCTGAATGAAACTGCTGCCATGAATATTTTTAAAGCAAAAGGAAGAGCCAATGACAATCCTTTAATCGTCCACATTGCTGATTTTGACATGTTAGAAGACTTAGTAGAAACTCCAAATGAAATGGAACAAAAACTAATCGATGCCTTTTTCCCAGGACCATTTACCTTAATTTTAAAACGCAAAGAAAAAGTTCCTAATGTCGTTACTGCTGGTTTAGATACCGTTGGAATTCGTATGCCAGAAAACGAAATTGCTCGTAAATTAATTACATATGCAAACCGTCCTATTTGTGCTCCAAGTGCGAACTTATCAAGTCGTCCTAGTGGTACTAAATTAGAAGATATTCAAGATGAATTCGATGGGAAAGTTGCTTTTATGATCGATGGTGGAATGACTGCAATCGGTGTTGAATCAACTGTTTGTAAAGTCATCGATGGTATTCCAACTATTTTAAGACCGGGTAAAATTACACCACAAGATATCGAAGCAGTCGTTGGTGTTTGTCGTCTAGATTCTCATCTATTTCAAAAAGCAACAGGAAAAGTAGAAAGCCCTGGTATGAAATATAAACACTATGCCCCAAAAGCAGAAGCTTTGATGGTATATTCTGATGATGAAGATACCATGATTCAATTAATCAAAGAACACGTAACTGCCAACACAGCCATTATCGGTTTTGCAGAACACAAGAAATTCTTTCCCGACCAATTATATTATTCCTATGGTCATATAGGTCATTTAGACGAAGTAATGCATAATATTTTTACACTATTACGTCAAGTGGACCGTCAAAAACCTGACTTTATTATTATCGAAGGAGTCAAAAAAGAAGGTTTAGGAATTGCGATTATGAATCGTCTGATTCGTTCTGTTAGTTATCACTATATTGAAAAATAAAAAGACAGTATCATCTGTCTTTTTTAAGAAGAAAGTAAATCTTGTTTTTTAATTACAAACGTATGATGATTTTTTTGGAATGCATAAAATACTTCATTCAATGATACCCCTTTTCCTTTTAGTACTTTATGTAACCATTTGGTATCCTTCCCAATTTCATGTAGTCCACTCATATTGATGACACCGTCTAAAACAAGTGGGAATGGATAATCACTTCCTTCTTTGGCAAAAACAGCTAAACTACCATCTTCTTCTAAAACCGCATAGTTGACATCCTCAATCTGATGAATCCCCTCTTCTTTTAACTTGACGAATAAATAATCTAAACTATAGTTTAATTGGCTAATATTTTTAAAATTTAACTTTCCATTTTCAATCAACAAAAGCGGACTTTTACCAAACACTTTTTTTAATCGCTCTTCTCGTTTCATCAACCACAGTAATAACATTTGTAACCCCCATAGTGATACAAGCGCAAAACTATAAAAGTAAAAAGTACTACCTGTCTCGCTTATTGTTTCGACAGAAAAGGAAATGAGTAAAATTAAATTTCCTAACTCAAAGCGAGACATAGAACGCACTTCCTTATGTGGTTGAAAGCGAAATACAATTAACAAAAATAAATAGACTAAACTTAATTTCCAAACGATTTCAATCATCTTATCACCCTATTTCATTTTGTAACAGTTCTAAATTTTTATACAACACATATAGTAAATTAGGTGATCATATGAACTATTTAAAGAGTTTTAAAAAATATACTATTGCATTCTTAATCTTTTTAGGAATTATTTTTATATTTACTTTTTTCTTATCTATCTTTCACTATTTTGATGTCCTATCATATCAGGTGGTAGCACTTATTAAATTTATTATTTTATTAATTAGCTTCTTTGGCGGAGGATTTTTTATGAGTGTATCAGCTACTAAAAAAGGATGGTTAGAAGGGGTAAAATTTGCTTTTGTCGTTAGTATCTTTCTTCTTTTATTTCAAATACTAGGAATCGAGAAAAGTTTTCACATCAAAGATTTAATCTTTTACTTAGTACTCTTCCTCACATCTATTTTTGGTGGCATGATCGGGATTCACTTTACTTTACATGAAAAATAAAGCACATTGTGCTTTATTTTAATTTCTCAATCAGTTTTTCAAAATGCATATTATGACTTGCTTTTAATAAAATATAGTCATATTGTAACGGATGTTTTTCTATATCGTCGATGTATTCCTCAATCGTATTAAAAAATAAACTGTGTTTTAATTTCTTTCTCATGACTTTTACTTCGTTGCCAATCAGTACAAAGTCAATTTCTTCTTCTTTTTGAAAAATACGAGCTAGTTTGCGATGAATTTTCTTCCCTTTCTTACCGAGTTCTAAAATATCGCCAAAAATCATACATTTGCTTCCTGGCAATGTTTTTAAATAAGCAAGGGCTGCACAACTAGACTCTAAAGAAGCATTATATGTATCGTTAATTAACGTCTGATGAGAATTGATTGAAATATGTTCTAATCTCCCTTTTAATTGAAATGATGTATGATTTAATACTTCAATCATATCTTCCATGCGAACATGATACATCAAACCAACTTGGAGTGCTAAAAAAATGTTATCAAGTAGATGAACTGCACAATATGGAAGTGATACATGATAGACTTGTTTCTGCACTCTTAACACCAATTCTATGCCATCTTTCTCGTACTTGATTTGTGTATGAAATGTATCTTGATTCACAAAAATAACATCGTACTTGTTCGTTGCTTTCACTTTTTTTAAATAATGATCATTGCCATTGACAACAAGGTTACCATGATTCATTCCTTCAGTAATTTCCATCTTCGCTTTAAAAATATTTTTCTTGGTTTTTAAATAGCCAATATGACTTGTTCCGATATTTGTAATGACTGCCACATTAGGTTTTGCTAACATCGATAGACGGGCTATTTCTCCTTGGTGATTCATTCCCATTTCTAATACCAACACTTCGTGTTTTGGTTTTAATTTCAACATAGTCATTGGAACCCCAATATGATTATTAAAGTTACCTTCACTTTTTAAAACAGAATATTTCTGTGATAGAAAACGAGCAATTAATTCTTTCGTAGTTGTCTTACCTACACTCCCTGTAATCGCCACTACGCTTGGTTCTATTTGTTCTTTATGATGACGGGCTAGCGTTTGATAAGCATCATTGGTATTATCGACTAAGAGAATTGGAATATCCGTTTCTATAGAGACCATCTTCGATACAATAATTACACTTGCTTTCTTTTTGACTGCTTCATCGATGTATTGATGACCATCTAATCGTTTTCCAATGAAACAAATGAATGCTTCTCCTTTTTTCAAGGTTCGGCTATCGATGGAGATGTTATATATTTTTTGACTTGTTATTTTCCCTTGAATTAATATTCCTCGTAGAAGTGATTGAATTTCTTCTACTTTCATCTTTCTCACCTTTTCTCTATGATTTCAAAAAAACTTCGAAATAATTTTTGACTCATAATATCATATGAGAAAAGTGTTTCTGGGTGCCATTGAACCCCAATAAAAAAGGAATGATTTTTATCTTCGATTGCTTCCACAACTCCATCTGGAGCAGTTGCGACAACATCTATCTTTTCTACATCTTGCACCATGTATTTATGAAAACTATTCACTTGCAATGTTTCTGTTTGTAATATTTGATATAGTTTAGAATCTGGAACTATTTGTACTTCATGGGCATATTTTTCTTTCTTCTCACGATGATTACATGGTGAATCAATCTTTTTCAATGTTCCATGAAAATAAATTCCCATTGCCTGCATTCCCATACAGATACCAAGAGTTGGTATTTGATTGTGATAACAATAATCAAGCGCAAATAAATCGTAATCCATGACTTCGTCTCCACCAGGGAAAATGACTCCTGCACATAGATTTAAAAGACAAGCTAAATCAGCCTGCTCTTCACTTGTCAATGTTGGTACTTCATCGATACGCTTATCTACATAACAAGTTGTACTAGGAGGTACAATCCCAATTGGAATTCCTCCACAAGCTACTACTACCATACGAACATGATCATACATCACAGTTACATCATTCTTCCCTCTGGTCTTTTCAGGCCTTTCCATAATTCCAATAAACGGTTTCATATGCCTCCTTTATAAAATAAAAAAAGTATTGGATTATTCCATATACTTCGTCATTGATTTCATCATCTGATTAATTTGCTTTTGGCTCGGCTTTCTACCCATCTGCATCATCATCCCTTTAATCATTTGTTCATTGATCGGTGGGTTCTTTTTGATATATTTTTTCATATATTTACGAGCCACGAAGAATCCTACTACTGCTCCAGCAATAAATCCTCCTAGCACTTTTAATAAATCCATTAGAAATGCAATCCAATCCATGCTATAACCTCCTAAATAGTATTCTACTAAAAAAACATAAAACTTTCAAGGCTTACTACAATTTATGACTTTATTTTTATATGATTCATAAACGCTTGCAAATAAAAATAATCTTTATTCTCAAAGTCACATACAAAAATATAAGGGTCCATATAATTTAACCAACGAAAGATACCGGGAACTTTTTTAGAAGTTATTATCTTTAAATAACTAGAGCGAATGAAATAAGAATCCCCTGCTATCTCATAACAGTATTTCTTTTTAGAATGTGGATACTTCATACGAAAATAGTGGCTCAAAACATCTTTTGGCCATGATTTACATAGTTGTAAATAACACGGAATACGATAAGGTGTCCATTCTTCTGTTCCTTCTAAAATACGTTTTAATAAATAGTATAATTCAAACTCCTTTCCTTTTAAATTGTAGGCAACATCCGGTCGAATTAAAAATAAATAATAAGTTCTCATACCATCACCATACTTATTACAACATAAGTATCTGTCGAAACATCACAAAAAAAGTAGGATGCTCCTACTTAATTGATTCAATCATTCTCTTCAAAATTGAATCGAAGTCTAATTGATGAGCTTTTAATACATCATCTTTCGAACCACTTGCTCCAAACGTATCGATTGTAAATAAGAATTTATCATTATAAACAAAACGATACCAACTCAAAGAAGAAGAATATTCTAATACAAATGTCTTGATATATGGTGTTAAAACTTCCTCTTGATACTCTTTTGGTTGTTCTAAAAATTTCTCCATGCAAACCATACTAACAACACGAATATCAATTCCTTGCTCGTGATATAGTTTTTCTTTTAGACGGAGTGACATTTGAACTTCTGGTCCAGTTGCAATTAAAATCGCATGCAATACTTGTCTTTCAGGGGCAATCACATATGCTCCAAATTGTACTTTTTCCATATCTGATGTATTGACAGTTGTCACTGGATTCTTTGATAAAATCAGAGCACTTGGTCGATTATGCTTCAATATTTCATTCCAACAACCGATTACTTCTTTCATATCACAAGGACGATAGACATCGAGATTTGGCGTTGCACGTAATGTCGCTAACTGTTCTACTGGTTGATGTGTTGGTCCATCACTTCCAATCGTAATATCGTCATGCGTAAATATGTAAGTCACTGGTAAATTCATCAGAGCAGACATACGCAAAGCAGGTTTTAAATAATCAGAAAAAGCTAAAAAGGTAGAACCATAAGGATGGAATCCCGTTAATGCTAAACCATTTAAAATAGCTCCCATCGCATGTTCACGTACCCCAAACCAAATATTCTTTCCGAGATAATGCGTTTCATTTAAAATATCAGGATAGTCTTTTAAATAAGTTTTTGTCGAAGATGCTAAATCAGCACTTCCACCAATAAGGTAATCGAAAGACTTAGCTAACTCTTCTAATACCATGTGATTCAAATCACGCAAAGCAATCTTATCTTCCGGATCAGGTAATAACCATTCTTTCTTACTTAAATCAATCGTCTCATCGCGTTTTAACAAAAATTTTAATTCTTTTGGTAATTCTTCGCCCGTCTCCTGCTGATATTGGCGGTATTCATTTGCCCACTCTTGATACTTCGCACTTGTGTGCTGTGCTAAAGATGCTGTAAACGTATTTTTCGCCCCTTCATGGACATAAAATGGAGTATCAGGCATTCCTAACTTCTGTTTTAATTGAGCCATATCTTGTTCATCTAATACTTTCCCATGAACCGCATTGGTACCTTCTAATAGAGAACCATCACCAATTTTCGTTTTAACACGAATCATCGTCGGCATTGAAGAACGTTTTGCTTTATCCAAAGCACGATCAATATCTTTGACATCATTTCCATTCGACACTGAAAGTGTTTCCCAACCACATGCTTCAAAACGTTTTAATATATCTTCATCCAATGTGTGTTTCGTATCACCATCTAAACTTACAGAATTACAATCGTACAAAACAATGAGATTATTTAACTTCCAAGCACCGGCAAGAGAAATAGCCTCTTGGGCAATTCCTTCCATCAGATCTCCATCTCCACATAGACAATAGATATGATAGTCAAACATCTTTTCCATTTTATTCTTTTTATCAGTACGATGTATTAAAAAACGATTTTCTAATATCTTTTCTCCTAAGGCCAATCCGACTGCAGTAGCAATTCCCTGTCCTAGAGGTCCGGTTGAAACTTCTACACCTTCTGTTACTCCATATTCTGGATGACCAGGCGTTTTAGAACCATACTTACGGAATTGTTTCAAATCATCTAACGATAAATGATAACCACATAAGTACATCGTCGCATATAATAGCGCAGAACCATGACCAGAAGACATTACAAAACGATCACGATTCAACCAGTGTGGATCATTCACATTAAAAAGTAAATGTTTGGAAAACAATGTATACATCATCGGAGCAGCATCCAGTACAATTCCCGGATGCCCACTTCCTGCCTGTTTAATCATATCAATTCCTAACGTTTTTATATTACGGATAATTAATTCTTCCATCGTCATAGAAATCCCCTCTATTCTTAAGTTTATTATAACATGTATTGATTATATTAGTAAATTGATTTCTATAGAAATTATTTTACATTCATCGCAACATATTCACGTTCGGACTTCATCACATCCTCTTCCATTTTTTGTTGACTCATTGAACTCATATAAGTAAATGCTACAATAAAAGCCAAAAACCCAATCACTAATTTATTTTTTAATAATTCTTTCATACAACAACCTCCTCTTTCTGTCTTAATCTTACTACGAACAATTGTTCGTGTCAAGAGCAAACACAAACAAATGTTTGACTTTATACATTTTACATGTTATACTGTATACAGGATGTAAAAGGAGGGGCCTATGAAAGAATTGACGAAACGTCAAAATGAAATCTTAAACTTCATTAAATCATATATTGTAAAGTATGGATATCCCCCAACTGTAAGAGAAATCGGAGCATCATTAGGGGTATCTAGTCCGGCAACAATTCATGCACACTTAGAAAACTTAGAAGAAAAAGGTGTCATTCGTAGAAAAGAAACAAAGAATCGTGCCATTGAATTACTAGTCGATAATGAATTTGCCAAAAAAGAAGAAGAAGTGGTTGAAGTTCCATTACTAGGGAAAATTACTGCAGGAAGTCCCATTGAGGCAATTCAAAATCCAGGAGAATACTTCTCCCTACCCGCTTACTTAATTCCAAAAAACAAAGAAGTTTTTACTTTAAAAGTCAGTGGTGAAAGTATGATCAATGCCGGTATATTAGATGGTGATATTGTCATTGTCGAAAGACAAAATACAGCTCGTAATGGACAAATCGTAGTTGCCATGACGGAAGAAAACGAAGTTACATTAAAAACATTTTATAAAGAATCAAATTATTTTAGACTACAACCAGAAAATGATACAATGGATCCAATTATCTTAGACCAAGTATCTATTTTAGGAATCGCAATCGGACTATATCGTAAATTATAGTCCCTTTTTTATATTAGGAGGAATGATATGATTATCACAATGAAAGAACCAGGCATGCGCTTTGGTGGTCGTGTTGGAGCAATTATCTACAACGAAGCCCATAATAAAGTATTCATCGAAAAACAAAGAGAAAATCTCTATCGCTTCCCCGGAGGAAGGATTGACATCCACGAAGATAGTCAACATGCTATCACAAGAGAACTATATGAAGAACTAGACATCACCTTAGATTGTAAATTAAAGTATGTATTGGAAATGTTTGTAGCCTCAACCAAAACCAAATATCACGAGATAGGTTTTTATTATCTCTGTCAAATGGATGAGAAAAGGTTAAAAGAACATATGTGTTCACATGACGGGGATTCTGTATTTGAATGGATTCCAGTAGAAGAACTACATGCTTATCCAATGTTAGAAACACCAATACAAGAGAAAGTAATCAGGAACGATATCACAGATACTACTCTAGAACATATCGTTTACCGTGAATATGAATCATAGTTTTATCACTATGGTTTTTTTGTAATAAAAAAGCAGTTTTAAGAAACTGCTCCAAAGAAACCTAAATAAATTAAAAATGCAAAGAAGATAATACTTACAACCCAACCGTTGATATGATCCATTTTAGTTGTCTTATTTTTAATTCCTAATGCCATGGTTGTAAATACACCACCAATTAATCCCCCGATATGAGCTGCATTATCAATTCCTGGGCTCATAAATCCAACCAATAAGTTTAAGAGAATAATCGGAATGATTTGTGAACGAAGTACTGTTCCTAAATAAACACGATAGTGATATCCAAAATATACTAAAGAACCAAGTAATCCGAAAATAGCTCCACTGGCACCAGCGCTGATTTTTAAACTACTACCAAACGAAATAGATAATAGATTACCAGCAATCGCACTCAGTAAATAAATAGCTAAAAACTTCCATTTTCCTAGAAAACTTTCTAGTTGTGGTCCAATTACATAAAGAGAATAACAGTTAACAAGCAAATGAATTATACCAATGTGAATAAAAGCACTTGTAATTAAACGGTATAATTCCCCTGCTCTCACAAGTTCTCCTAAATTAGCACCGAACTTCAAAAGTGTTGCTACATCATTAGAACCATTTCCAAATAAGTACATAGCAATAAATACAAGAACGTTTATCAAGATAAGAGCAGTTGTAACAACTGGTTTTTTCATACGGAAAACATCTTCAGCTGCTCTCGCATCTTCTTCTGACTTTTTCGTAATATCTTGTGTTAAACGCATAAATAATTCAACACCTTTTTCTTTAAACGTTGTCTGTTTTACTAAATCTGGGAAAGCTTCACAAACTACTTTATTCTTTTGTAATTGAGAAGTAGAATTCTCAAACACAGGAATACAAGCAATATGTTCAAACTTTTGTTTTTCTTTAATTAAATTGACATTATCTCCTAAATTTAAATAGAAGGAAATCATTTCCATATTCATAGAAACAGTTTTCTTTTTAATCTTTTTTAAAATACTACGAGTTTTTAATAAATCAAATTGAAACTGTTCATCATTATGAATATAATCTGTTACAATTCTAACAATTGGATAATCACTTTCTAAATTTTCTAACCAAATTTCATTTTTTGCTCCGTGTAATACAATGGGATTATAATCTTTATCAGTAATAAAATAATGTAATAATTTCATTACTAATTCATCGTTTTTGGTTTCAATGATCATTCCTTGTTCTTCCATAGTATCACCTATCTTTCTAATTGTTTTTCGATATTGATAAAACACTCTGGTAATGGACTATCAAATTCCATATACTGTTTTGTACGAGGATGAACAAATCCTAATGTTTTAGCGTGCAAACATTGACCTGTCTCATCAAATAATTTACGATTTCCATATACTTTATCATTGATAATTGGATGACCAATATAATTCATATGGACACGAATCTGATGTGTTCTTCCAGTTTCTAGTTCTAATTCTACTTTTGTCGCATTTTTATATCTTTCTAAAACACGAAAATGTGTTACTGCATCTTTACTATTTTTATCAGTAACGGTCATTTTCTTACGATCTTTTAAATCGCGTCCGATAGGAGCAATAATATCGCCACTATCTTCTTCTATCACTCCCCAACAAAGTGCGATGTACTTACGATGGGTTGTTTTATTTTTTAATTGCTCAGCAAGAGCCATATGTGTTTCATTGTTTTTCGCAACCACTAATAAACCCGTTGTATCAGCATCAATTCTATGAACAATCCCAGGACGGAAACTACCATTCACATCACTTAAATGTTTGGCATGATAAAGTAAGGCATTTACTAATGTTCCATGGGGATTCCCAACAGCAGGATGAACAACCATACCATTTGGTTTATTCACAACCAATAAATCATCATCTTCATAGACAATATCTAGAGGAATATTTTCTGGTTCATGACTCATTTCTTCCTCTTCTACTGCTTGGACTACAATTTGGTCTCCTACTTCTACTTGATAACTATTCTTACTTGGTTTCCCGTTTACAATGACAGCACCAGCTTTAATTAACTTTTGTACTTTTGTACGACTAAAACCAGTTTGATTCATAATATATTGATCTAATCTTCCACTTTTTTCTGTGACTGTGAATTCTTCCATCCCATTTCCTCCTTCAAGAGTGCAATAACACATAAGAAGACACCAACACAAATACAAATATCGGCATAGTTAAAGATTGGCATATGAATTTGGAAGATTTCAAAATCTAAATAATCGATTACATATCCATGTATTAAACGATCCCATAGATTACCGAGAATTCCTCCAATAAATAATCCATATCCGACCTGTTCTAATGTACTATTCACACGATTCTTCATTAAACAATAATATATAATAAATAAAGTAATACAAGCAATTAAAATTAAAAAGAGACGATTGCCATTTAAAATATTAAATGCTGCACCGTAATTTCTCACATAAGTAAGGTGAAAAAAGTTTTCTATGACAGCAACACTTCTTTCCAGTGATATTACTTCATTAATCACGTATTTTATCAGTTGATCAAGAAAAAAACAAGCGAAACTAATTCCAATAATTTTTTTCATATTACCACCTGTATTATTATAACAAACTTTTTTCTTCTTTACTACAATTTATGATTCATATTGGGAAAAACCATTTGTAGCATTGAGCTTTCCGTCTGTATCTAACCATAACACTGCAACTCCTTGTAAATCCTCTACCATCTTTTTTCCTTGTTCTACATCCATCATATATAAAACAGTACTCAAAGTATAAGCAGTTTTAGAATCTGGGGCAATCACACTCACCTTATCTATGTGATTGGCAGGATAAGAAGTATTTGGATCGATGAAAAGATGATATGTTTTTCCATCGTATTCATATCTATCGATATCGCTGACATTTGTCACAATCGCCTTATTTTTTAAATGGATAATGGTTGCAACATCATTTTGATTTGGAATCTCTAAAGCAACTTTATATGCTTCATTATCAAGAGAAAGACCGACACTCGCATTTCCTCCTTCTTGAATTAAATATTGCGTAATTCCTACTTCTTCTAAATATTTAACAACCTCATCATTGGCAAATCCAAGTGGAATCTTACCGAGATCAATCATCGCATGGGTATTTTTAATTTGATTATTTCCTAATAAAACAAGTGATGCTTCATCTTCTTTTTTCCATGCATCAATTGTTTCTTGTGATGGAACTTTCTTTTCTGTTTCTAAATAACGTTTCCAACCATCGATGACAGTTCCTTGAGTGATTTGAAATGCACTATCACTTTTTTGAACCCAATTGTTACTATATTCTAACATTTGATATAACTTAGAAGGCAATGTCAGTGTTTCACTCTCTTCTTGATTATATCGAATGGTATGAACATTTACAGTATGATCGTATGCTTTATGAGCATTTGCTAATTGATGATATTGTTCGTAAATTGCTTGGATTTTCTTCCAAGCACGTTCTACTTTTTCCGCTTCATCTTCATATATTCTAACTGTAATATCTGTATCAAAATAACGATAAGTCTTCTCATATAGTTTTACTTTACTAGAAAATAGTAAGATACCTATCAATAAAATTACTAATACAAAAACAATGGACCATATTACTATATTTATTTTTTTATGCATATCATCACTACTTTCTTTTTCTTGATTGATAATCTGTTAAAAATTCATTCATTGTTTCATAATCTGTATATGTACCATCAGTATGCATCCAACGACACAATTGTAATTGTCGAAAGATACCTGTCTGATTTAACGTTTGTAATACCTCGTAGGCTTCCTTTGTAAGAGCGGCTGCAATTACTAAAAAGTCTCTCTTTTCACCCGTATATGGCGCATTAACCATCTTAAAAGCAGTCATTTGATAATCTCTTGCTAATGTCGTTAAAATCTGCTTTTGAGGAAACATAGGAGAATAAATTAAATCAGGTCCATAATCATATTCTATTTTCATTTTTAAACCTTCTAAATATGGATTGTGTTTTAACTCTTCACATAAAGCAGAATTATGATACGTATAATCTATATTTTCATATCCTACATTTAATACCACATCGTATATATCTCTATATCCAAACGGAATCAAATCTCCATCATTAGATAATAGAAAACCTAATCTACCATAAGTTCCATCTTTTTGAAATAAATTTTGCTTCATAAAATCACCATCTCTATTATAACATGGAGCAAAGAAAAACAGTAGATTATTTATTCTCTACTGTATCTAAATCCATTACTTTTTCATACACTTGTTTTAATTCTTTTCCAATTTCTTTAATATCTCTTTTCTTCGCTTCTAAATATCCTTGTTCTGTAACATCTGGTAATTGATGTTCTAATATTTTCTTAACTTTATCTTGGAATTCATCCAAAGTTTTTGCTTTATAAATATTCTTTCCATCTTCAAACCAGCCTTCATAAATTGGTATATCACGAATTAATGTCGGTATTTTACAAGCTAATGCTTCTAATAATACAATTCCCTCTGTTTCTTCATGCGTCATAAATAAAAATAAATCTGCCCCAAAATAAGCTTTTTTCAATTCTTCACGAGGTAGATATCCAGGAAAGTGTAAATTATCTAACTTCGTTGTTACTGCCTCTCTTACTGAACTTGGAACTGTATTCAAATTCGTATAACCAAACCAAATAAATTGATACTCTGGCATACGTTTAGCAAGTTCTACAAATTCTGTAATTCCTTTTCTCTCTAGATAAAGACCAACACTCATAACCACCTTATCAGTTTCTTTAAATCCAAACTTCTTTCTAAACTCTTCACAATCATGAGCACCCTTTTGATAGAATTTTAAATCAATCCCATTTGAAATAGCAACAATTGGTTTTCCTAAGTCATATCCTTCTAATAGTTTTTTAGAATAAGGTGTTGGAGTAATAATATAATCCGCAGAAGAATATAATTTCTTTAACCAAGTTTTAAAAAGCGGAGCCACTTGATTGGAAAGAATAAATGAATTACGAAAATCCTCTTCTGTCGAATGGGCGTGAAAAATAACTTTCTTACCCGCTTTTTTTGCTCTTTTACCCATTAAATAAGACTCTGGGAAAATCGTATTGATATGTATAATATCATAATCATCTTTCGGATTTAAGGTATATGGAACACCATTTAATCGCAATGCTTCTTGTTGATGAACAATCGCACGTCCGACACCACTTTTCTCGACTTCCTTCATTTTATCTGAATGTAATAATATCTTCATTGTCGCACCCCCTTCTATTACTTTTTATTTTTCTTTTCTTTCTTTTCATTCTTCTTATTGGGTTCTAACACCAATTCTAAATTATACTTCTTTAATAATTCATCTAATACATCATCATTTTTTATCTGTGTTTTTATTGCCATAATATAGTCACCTATTTCATTATATCACAAAAATATTACAAATCAATTCGAACCAATATCACATCTTCGCCAATTTTTTCAATTTGTTCCCATTTTATCTCTATTTCATTTTTATTTGAAAACAAAGATACAAAAAATTTACTCTTCTCGACAATTAACTTTTCCATATTTCCATTAAATGCGTTAATAGATACATCGATAATATTACCAACTAATTTCCCATCGATCATATTTACGACATCTTTATGTTGTAGATCAGATAATCGCATGATACCACCTAATCAAATATATGCGAATCATAAATGATTATGTATAGAAAGCTAAAAAAATCAGAACAATAACATGTTCTGATTTTTGATTAACAATATCCGGCAACTCTTGGCTGGTTTTTACAATTTTTTGCCATATCACAAAGTCTAAAGCCATAGTATGCATAGTATGCTCCAAAACTTCCCATAATCAGTCCATCCGGACCTGTTTCATTAGCCCCACCAAATGGACCGTATTCCATCATAATAGAACCTGAATTTCCTACTAGGTCATAGATAGCTTCTAGCCCTGAAGCAGGGTCGTACATATCGATTTTTGCATAGCATGTAAAAGGTTGATAAGAACCGTCCTGATAATGATGCCCTCCTGCATGCATTGAAACCTTCCAATATGGAGGGGTTTTATCAATGCGAATCATGGTTGATGCTTCTGGTGAACATTTTCCATTTGACATGCAATATCTGATATAAGTTAATTCATTTCTTTCTGCACTATATGGTGTTGTTGTGAATGTATTTTTTGCTGAATTAGAATAAGTTTGCCAACTAATACTTGCATATCGATATTGCCAATATCCTACTTTTACTTTATTGTTTGGTGTCTTAACATTCAGTGAGAAATTATAATTTACCCAATTTCCATTGGTTGGATTTGTAATGATTGGGGCTTCTAATTTTTCTGTAACATGTACTTCTTGGTTAGCAGGACATGCGGTACTATTTCCAACATTATCATATACAGTTCCTGGAGAAGCTGTTTTCGTATCTGTTTCAGGATAGAATGTTTTAGTTGCATTTCCCTTACATCCAGATCCATCATCACTACATTTACCTGTTAGAGTAACTGATCCTCCAAAGATCCAGTTCGCATTTCCTCCACTACTTGTACATGATGGTTTTTTACGGTCTAAGCGAATTGATTGATTTGCTTGACAGTTCGCACTGTTTCCAGCATTATCATATACCGTCCCAGCTTTACCTGCTCCGGCAGGCCCAGCATTATCGAGAATCCAGTTTGTATTGGCAGCTGCATTATATGTATAAGAAATATTTCCTTTACATCCAGAACCACCTGTATCACTACATTTACCTGTTATCGTTCTCATACCACTCGTCCATGTTTTACTTCCTCCTGTTGATGTACAAGTTGGTGGAATTTTATCAATTCTCGTTACATTAAACACTCCACCGTTTAAATTTTCACGCTCATTATAGGTATCTCTTACTCTGGCAATAATATAACCATTCTCGGAAAACCATACTTCGGTATTTAAATTCTGTGTAACTGTCCAATTACGTCCACCATCGAGTGAATATTCAAATATATATCGATTCTTACTTACATTGGGATAATGAATAGTTACTGTCTTACCTTGATTTGTCCATACGGTACTACCAGGATCTACCGTATAAGTAGGAGCAGTAGCTTCTGGAGGTAAAGTAGCCTCTCCTTCATTAAATTTATAATCTCTGGTATAGTCATCTTTAACTTCTATCAAAACATAATCCGTATCTAAAAACTCTTTACCTGTTTTAGGATTTTCTAAATGCTGATTCAAATACCCCGCATCCTCTAATTCTTTTATCGTAATTGTTGCGCGCCCCCCTTTATCTTCTAATTGAGGGTACTGTTCTTTATTCACTAAACTATATTGTTCAGCAGCGAGAAAAATATCCTTCAATACATTAGCGTATTGTTGATTCGCATTGTTACGCAATGTTCTGGTGAGAGTTGGTAGTGCTACCAGTAAAATGACTGCTAGTATAGCAATCACTCCAATTAATTCAATTAAAGTAAAAGCTTTCTGATTTGTTTTCATCTAACCCACTCCTCTATGATAATATCATTGTATCAAATTTATCGCTTTATGGCAATAAAAAAGGCAGGTGAATTACGCACCTGTCATAAACGTCCATGTAGGAAACCATTGTAATTGTTTTAAATAATTTTTTGTTGTCCAACTGCCTGATAGAATTGGATAAAAGTATATAAAACATATAAATGCAAGTGATGCATAAAGTAAAATACACTGTTTTCCCCACTTCCATTTTTCTAGTATTTTACTTGCCACATAAGCAATTGCTAGTACTAGGAAAATAACCGCTGGATAATAGTGGTAAATAAATGTAATTCTTGTAATATAAACCCATGGTAGATAAACAGAAAGATAACCAATGACAATAAACCAAGCAACTTTATCTTTCTTTTTAATGGCAAATATCAAAGTAGTAATCACAGCTAGTAAGCCACCCCACCATACAAATGGATTTCCAAAGGCCGAAATACTACTTACTGCTCCCATTTGCATGGTTGATTCATTCCATGCATACCAAATTGGGCGTATTATCAATGGCCATTCATACCAAGCTGATTGATATGGATGAGATGCAACTAAACCATTGTGATATGTAAACATATGAACGTTGTAATCAATTACATTTTTCGTATACTGTACAATATTCGTAATATCATAAATAAATATGAAAGAAAGATAGTAAATCAACAACGGAATGATTACAAAATATAGTATACAGTGTAAAATTGTCTTTTTTAGATTTGGAATAAAACTTTCGTATACATGTTGATCCATATCATCTTTTGAATGTTTAACTTCGACCATTTCTTTGGCATGAAGATATTCTTTATAACGGCGATAGATATTCATAAAGAATAAAACTGCAATACCAATAAAGCCATAAGCGACATTCCATTTACTGGCAAAACCAATTCCGACAAATATTCCACACCAGAACAATGATTTATATGTTTTCTTTAAATCTGTGTCATAAAAACTTGTTCGATAATAACGATACATGAAATAATATATCAGCATCGTAAATATGACAGCATAAGTATCTATGGTAGCAATTCGTGATTGGGTAAAATGCATAAAATCAAATGCGAAAAGGAATGTTCCCACAAAACTAATGAGAGGTTTCTTAAACATTTGTTTTAAAAACTCATATAAAATTGGTAACATTAAGATTCCAAAGACAACTCCTGCTACTCTCCATCCAAATGGATTCATACCAAATATTGCAATTCCAACTGATATGATTTCTTTTCCTAAGACAGGATGAGTATTCTCATAAATTGGATATCCTTTTAACTGTTCATAAGCTGTTCTCGCATGATATATCTCATCAAAATAAGTAGAATCATAATAAGATGGATTTAATGAGATTTGATCTTGTTCATCGATTAATTCTTTTCCTGTATAAGAATAACTTGTCCCTTCGACATATTTAACAGGAGCTAGTTTTTGTTTACCAGCTATTTTAAAACCAATCTCATTCATAACGACTGAGGTATTATAACCACGAATTCGTACATAGCGATTACCGATAATAGACACTGGAATTTCTGTCCAACTATACATCGATATATCATTGATTAAAGCAATTGGTTTCCAGTTCACTTTGTCAGCGGATGCTTCTATTTCAAAGTTGACATCTTTTAAATCGGCAACATTTCCATATGGATCATTGCCCACACCAACTAAATAATAGATGGAATCTATTTCAGCATCTCCTATATCTAAAATGACTGAATCACCATTCACATCTGGTTTCCAATAAGTATTTGCCATCTTCGTCGTACCTAAGTGAGAAAAAGCAAAGATACTAAAGAGGATGACAATCACAACAAGACAAATCCAATCTATTTTTGTAAATTTTTCTCTCTTCTGTGATTTGTCATAAGTAAATTTTTCTTCTTTTTTCTTTTTTTTACGTTTCATACTGACACCTACTTTAACTATGTTTCATTATATCAAGTTTCAAAAAAAACGGCAACTATGATTGTACCGTTCCTTTCAAGTGTTTGATGACTTTCTTTTCAATTCTAGAAATATACGATTGACTGATATTTAGCATAGTAGCAACTTCTTTTTGGGTCTTTTCTTTTTGTCCAAATAAACCATATCGTAAAATCATAATTTCTTTATCTCTGCCCTTTAATTTAGCAATTTCTTGATATAGTAATTTCTTTTCTGTTTCTTCTTCTAATCCTTTTGTAACGATATCCGCATCTGTTCCTAGTACATCTTCTAAATGCAGTTCATTTCCTTCCCCATCATAACTTAAACTATCTTCAAAACTAATTTCTGTTCTCCGTTTTTTATTTTTTCTTAAATACATTAATATTTCATTATCGATACATCTCGAAGCATAGGTTGCTAATTTAATATTTTTATCTAATTTATAAGTATTTACTCCTTTAATTAATCCAATGGTACCAATACTAACTAAATCTTCTAAATCAATTCCTGTATTCTCATATTTCTTTGATAGAAATACAACCAATCGTAGATTATGTTCAATTAATTTAGCACGTGCTTGTTCATCTCCTTGCATAGAAAGTTCTACGTATTTTGTTTCTTCTTCGCGAGAAAGAGGTTCTGGTAATTTATCACTACTTCCAACAAAAAATAAATTATACTCATCCCATAATAATTGTTTTAATAAATTCCATATTTTTTTTAACATTTAACCCTCCAATACTTTTGTTCCTAAAATCATCTCAATGCCATCCATCCGAATTTGATCATCCAGTATTCCGACTAATACTTTTTTACGATCACCTACCCCTTCTATATGAATACAATCTAATAAAAAACAGGACAGCATACCATCTTTTCCAACTGCATGGTATGGAATATAAATTGGTGATTGTATCTTGTTTTTTAATACATTAGGACTAATCAATAAAACAGGCCGTTTCATATAAGGATCTTGGATTTGATTTCCTGTATCTAAAAAAGCTGTCATGTGGTATTTCTTTTCTTGCCATGTAAATGATACTTGATAATAGGATGCATAATTTACTTTTAATTGTTTTAGTTGTTTCAGGTAAAAATAAAGAATCACAGGAGATAAAATCAGTAGAAGCCATACATTCATAGAAATACCATTGTGAAAGAAAATTAGACCTTTTTGTTTCATTGCAAATTGCACATTCAAACAATAAAGACCACCACCTAAAACAATACTATTCAAATATAAATAAACCATATTCTTGATAAAATAACGCTTATTTTGAAAGTGAAAAGTAACAAGTATCATCAAAACACTAATCACTACTTTTAGTAAAAATAAAGAAAAGGAATTTAATGGTAAAAACAGAAAGAAAATGGAAAGTGCTCCTACGAAAGCACCTTTGATACAAGAAAAGATAGGACAGCTTCTTTTTAACAGATAAGATACACTTAATAAAAGAAGAAAATCAAAACCAAAGTTAATAAAAAAAACAAGATCAAGATATATTTTCATAGCATCACCATGAATAAGATATCATGCTTGTTTTTGAAATTGTGTCGAATTGTCGATAAAAAAAAAAGATGGGAAGATACGCTTCCCACCCGTCGTAGAAATTAAAACTACTCCACCCTTTTCAGGGTAGAATCCCCGTAGGAATTTCTTCCTACAACTAAAATATATCACGTTTCCAAAAAGAATACAAGCTTTTTTGGCAAAATATTCCAAAATTCAAATATTATTTACTATATGCAACTATATTTTACTATACTTGACAGAAAAAAAGGACGTCTGTCCTTTTAGAATTCTCTTCTTCTTAAAAATGGAGGAATATCGATATCAGGGCTAGATGATGTATCATCATCTGTATCTAAATCACGATTTAACTCACTACGTGTAAATGCGATGTCTTCTCTTTTTGGTTGTTGTTCTGTTGTTGTATGTTGTGCATTTTTTACTTTATCGTCATCTTCAAATCCTGTTGCAATAACAGTTACAATAATTTCGTCGTTTAAGTTTTCATTGATTACAGCACCAAAAATAGTATTAATGTCTGTATTAGCGCTTTCACGAATCACATCTGCTGCTTCTTCTACTTCAAATAATGTTAAGTTAGATCCACCTGTTACGTTGATAATCGCATCTGTTGCTCCATCGATACTTGTTTCTAGAAGTGGACTAGATACGGCTTGTCTTGCTGCTTCAGCAGCACGATCTTCACCAACACCCATACCAATACCGATTAATGCATTACCACGGTTTTGCATAACAGCTTTTACGTCAGCAAAATCTAGGTTAATTAGTCCTGCAACAGCAATCAAATCAGAAATTGATTGTACTCCACGTCTTAATACATTATCAACTTCTTTAAATGAATCTAATAATGGTGTTTGTTTATCGATAATTTCTCTTAAACGATCATTTGGAATCACGATTAATGTATCTACATTTTTCTTTAATTCTTCTAATCCAGCTAGAGCTTGGCTCATTCTCTTCTTTCCTTCAAAAGAAAATGGTTTTGTAACGATACCTACTGTCAAAGCACCTAAGTTTTGAGCGATTTCAGCAATTACTGGTGCTGCTCCAGTACCAGTTCCACCACCCATACCACAAGTGATGAATACCATATCAGCACCTTCTAAAGCAGCTTCAATTTCTGCCTTTGTTTCTAATGCAGCTTCTTTTCCTACTTGAGGATTTGCTCCAGCTCCTAGTCCATTTGTAAGTTCTGCACCAATTTGAATCTTAACTGGTGACTTTGAATTATTTAAAACTTGTAAATCTGTATTTGCAACAATAAAGTCTACCCCTTGTACTCCTGATTCAATCATACGGTTTACGGCGTTATTTCCACCTCCACCGACACCAATTACCTTTATTTTTGCTAATTGATCCATTTCTAATCCATTTAACATAAACTTTCTTCCTCCTTATTCGCTGAAAAAGAATCCAAATACTTTCCCAAGCATAGAATCATAAGATCCTGCTTCACTTTCTACAGATACTAAAGCTTCCTCCATATCTGAACTAACCATCGTATATTCTTTTCCCTTTAACTTCAATTTACTTACAAAATATGCAATATTCCCAACTGCAGAAGAGTACTTATTATTTCGAATTCCGATTAATTTCACATTTCCTAATTTTGCGATATTACCAAATACTTCTTTTGCAATATAATTAAAGTTTGCCATATTACTCGTTCCACCAGTTACGATTACATAGTCGATATTACGACTCGTAAGAGAACGAATTTCTTTTTTGGCAAGTGTTAAAATTTCTTCCAATCGTGATTGTACAATCTCAGAAATTTCAAACTGATTTACTTTTACAGTTTCTCCATATACATTTGCAACTTCTTTTACTTCGTATTGACTTGCATGGTTCTTATGTGCAAAAGCAAATTTCTCTTTTAATTTTCTAGCATCATCACTTTTTAATTTATAAATATAGGCAATATCATTTTCTATATTTTTACCACCTAATTGTAACATTGCGTGTTTCACAATGATTCCCTTATTATAAAGTGATACAGATGTTGTTTCAGAACCAATATTCACAATTGCTCCTACTGTCGCATCCATCTCACGATTTTTAAAGGCATAGGCATCCCCAATCGCATTAATTGAAATATCTACTACTTCAATTCCAATACTAGATAGTAATTGAACAACAGAATAGATATTCTTTTTCGGCGTTGCTACCATCATTGCTCTCGTACCCAATGTTTTTCCCGGTAACCCCTTTGGATCTCTTACATAGTCTTTTTGATTCACTAAAAAATCAATTGGCAAAACCGCAACCATTTCACGATCACGGAAATCATAATTTCTCATTGCTTCAGAGATAACACGAGAAACATCATTTCCATCGATAATACCATCGTAAGCTTCATCATCTTCATTGATATTCATAGGAATATCAACACTTCCCTTGACCATAGAACAGTCTAAAAAGTAACTTGGAACACTTACAATTGCTTGTTTTAAGGCGATTCCTAACATTGATTCAACACTAGAAACAGCTTTTTTTAAAGATGCTTTTGCCAGTTCAACATCTGTAATTAACCCTTTTTTTATTCCCTCTGATTTTTCGGAAGATGCAGCAAGTAAGTTCAACTTGTTCTTGTAAAGTTCACAAACAACAACTTTGATTGAATCTGTACCTAAATCAATGCTTGTATAAATGTGCTTCACAAAATCATCTCCTACAATCTAGTATTCATTATACTATAGTTTTTCAAAAAAGAAAAGAAAATCAAGAAAAAAGGAGAAAAAAATTCGCTTTTCCCCTTTGAAAACTATACTTTTTTTCTATTTAACCCTCCATTACTTGGAAATATTCTCCACTATCGAGGTATAAAATTCCTTTCTTTCCCTCAAACTTAGAAATAATTGTCACATAACTATTTAAGTTATTTAATTGATTTGCTGTTAAGTAAACATAGTTTCCATCGTTCATTGTAAATAAGAAACGATTTGGATCAACATCATTTGGATCATACTTTATTTCTGAAATACGACGGATGATATCAGTATCTAAATCTTGCATCTTTGTTATTAATTTCTTATAAATTTTATCCGGTGTATAGTTGATTAATACTGGAACATCAAAAGAACGATTGGTTGTTTCTCCACTTTCTAAAACTGTTTTTTTCTTACTCGTATCATAAAATAATGGACGGTTTTCTACTACTTGAATAGATACTTCATAAAACCAATGTTTTTTAACAGTAGCTTTGGTAATTAAATTAGAACGTTCTAAATCTTTTTTTATTTTAAATCGATAATGTGTAAAAGTAGAAGGATAATCTTCCAACTCTGCGATTTCTAATACTTCTTGATCAGTCAAAAATTCATTTCCTGATACATGAATCGTCTGTATCTTTTGTGGGATTAACATAATAAATAAATAAATGAGTGCGAATAAAATGGCAAGCGCCAGAAAAATACGACCATACAAAATCTTTCGTTTTTTCTTGGCCGGTGTTTGTTTTTTTCTTTGTTTCTTTTTCTTCTTTGCCATAACAAACGCTCCTATTCTCTATTTATTATATCACGTTCCAATCTATTTCGTAAATGATAACCCCATCGATATCGCTATGAATCGTTCTTTTCCTTTACACTTTTTAGTAAAAAACAGTCAAACGAAAGAAGGAAAAAAGAATTCATTCCCAATCTGTGATAAAATGATAATATTACGATAGACATCTGGTAATATGTCAAGACAAAAATCACGGAAGTTTTTAAATAATTTCTC
>USRP01000014.1 GCA_900557185.1 uncultured Mycoplasmatota bacterium | reverse complement strand
AATCTGCGATACTCCAAAATACAAAAAGATGATAGTAATTTAAAAAGAAATTTGATATATAAATATTTTATATTTATTATCAAGTTCTTCTTAATTATTACTATCAGTAGAGGTTATTCTTCCCAGTCATCAAAGAGAGAGTCATCAGCTCGAACTTTCATAGACTCTAAATTATTAATAACTGATGACTTAAAATAAGTAAGTAGATTTTCAATAGGATTAGACTGTTCATCTAAATAATCATTATCTTTAATTCTCTTTACAACATACCTTACAACTTGAATAACTAGTCGATTATTATTTTCTTCTAATAGTTTAGATAGAAAGTTGTCATAACTTAATAAATTAATATCATTTTCTTTAATAAAGTCAGAGTCAATAATACTTTCAGTTAAAAAACACAAGTTCAATTTTGTTTTATCTATTTTATCTTGTTTATTAATAGTATTTATTATAGTATTACCCGTCTCCATAGGTGGGCTTTCCCATGTTGGGTTTTGGGTATCTGGGCTAATATTAAGAAAATAAGGGTTAAAATCCTTACGCTCATATATAGAATACTCATACTTAAAACCATCTCTTGTATTTTTCTTTTTAACATAGACATACTTATTTCTTTTTAATTCATTAAGATACTTTGTTACCACTTTATTACTCTTATGACTTATTTTACTAATTAAACTGACACTAAACTTTGTATCATCTTTACAAGATAATAATACTGTCATTAGTCCAATAGCACCAAAACTTAAATTCTCATCTTTTAAATATGTATTACTGATTACTGTATAATTATTATCTTTAACTGTTCTAAATATAGTCATACTATCAACCTTACCTTGAAATATAGGGTCTATTATAATTAGTTTTAACATTTAAAGTAACCACTAGTATAAGTATTATTAAAACATCAATTCTAAAGTATCTCACGTTCATTTTGGGACACTTTTTCTTTAAAGTTAATAATTTATATTACTTTAATAAAACATTAACCACGTTTTAAATGGGTAATAAAAGAACGAAAGTAACACTTTTTAATAAAATGTTACTCTCATTATCAAAGGTATATTAAGTTTTATGATATTGTGATAATGTTAATACTTTCTTTTCGATTTTCTTGTTTTTGTAATTATATCTAATCTATTAGGTAGTTTCTCTTCAGAGTGGTCATCTTTTAATAATAAATATGTATCAATATTAAGAGCTTCTGCTAACATATCTAATTTTTCTAAACTTGGTGAGAATATTCCTCTTTCTAAATCAGATATATATTTATCAGTTAAATCAGACTTTACAGCTAAATCTTCTTGAGTTAGTTTATTTTTTAAACGATAGTATCTCAAATTTTGTTTGAAAATATCTTTTATATCTTTTCTTAAAGTCAAAGTAGTACCACCACCTTATATAAAAATTATATAAGTGATAGTATAAAACACACACCTAGTCAAAAAGTGTGTAAATTAGTCGAAAGTGTGTTATAATTGATTATAGTTAATGAAAGAAATATCTACATCTACATAGTAGGTAATAGTATGTTTCTTATATCTTTGAAAAGGAAGCAGTCTCTCAAATGAGTACGCTTCCTTTTTGTACATATTATGTGAATTGATGGAGCTACTGCTTTTAATTTTACACCATAACGACTTCCTTGTTTAATAATTTCTGGTGTTGATAATTTCATATCTTGCAGTGTTGGTGTAGCAACTCCATAACCTGTTTGTTTTACCATAGCGAGTGCATCTTTGACTTGGTCGTATTCTTTTTTTGCTACTTGGTATTCTTGGAATAGTGATAAGAGTGCTGATTTCGATGTAATATCTACTCCAATAATTTCTTTTAGAACAATACCATATAAATCATTAGGACAATCCAACGTAAGAGTAATCACACCGGTTTCAGTATTGACATCTGATAAGTATGCACGAGAGATATATTCACAATCTTGAAATGGTGTAATAATTTGATCAACATCTTTTAGTTTATCAATGTCAATGACACTTTCTCTAATCTTTTCTACATATATTTTCTTTAACCAATGATCTTTAGATAAACATCCAATCCATTCTGGTATATTAATATTTACTTCTGCTACTGGAAATTCATAAAGAGCTTCTCTTAAAATACTATAAATATCTCGTTCTGTCATATTTTCTACACTAATTGGTAGTACTGGTACTTCATAAGTTTCTGTTAATTTTTCACTCAAACGTTCTGTTTCTGGTAACATTGGATGTGTAGAATTTAAAATAACAATAAAAGGTTTCCCCATTTCTTTTAATTCTGAAACGACTCTTTCCTCTGCTTCTACATAATCATTTCTTGTTAATTCCCCAATAGAACCATCGGTTGTAACAACAATACCAATGGTAGAATGATCTTTAATTACTTTTTCTGTTCCGATTTCTGCTGCTTCAACAAATGGTATTTGTTCATCATACCATGGTGTTTTTACCATTCTAGGACCATTCTCATCCTCATAACCTTTGGCATTTGGAATGACATACCCTACACAGTCAACTAATCTAATTTTGGCTTCTACTTCATCAATATGAATGGTAGCTGCCTGACTTGGTACAAACTTTGGTTCTGTTGTCATGATTGTCTTTCCTTGAGCACTTTGAGGAATCTCATCCAGTGCCCTTTTCTTTTCGTATTCATCTTCGATGTTAGGGACAACTAAAGTTTCAATCACTTTCTTGATAAAAGTAGATTTCCCTGTACGTACTGCCCCTACTACTCCTAAATAAATATCACCACCTGTACGGTTACTGATACTTTTAATAATGTCTGTTTTTTCCATTCAATCCCTACTTTCTCTTTCAATTAACTATATGAGTGCGAAAAAAGAATATGAAAAAAAAAGAATGAAATCTCATTCTTTTAAGCAGCTGATGAATTTCTACTGATTTGTAGGTCAAATGTAATGTTTCCTCCAGATGCATTGTTTTCACAGTCTACATCTTGTCCTTCAATCCAGAAGTATACTCTAATTTTTGTAACTCCAGCACTTAGATTTACTAATGCTTTATAATCACTAAATCCAACTTCTGTTTGAATTTGTGGTGTTACTTTTTGGAAATATGCTCCAGCTGATGTAGCATTGGCATTTCCAAGTGTAATATTTTGATCTGTTCCGAATTTAGCTTTAATTCCATCGTATGCAACAGGATCATTTCCCGTACCAGCAACTAAATCATTATTACCATAAGTATCACGAGCATTAGCAACACCATATGAAGTATGGTCATCATAGTTTGGTTCCCAAATTGTAACTGGTGCAGCTGCTCCAGCATTTAATTGTTGCATTTTTTCAACTGTATCGTCACTTCTTGTATTTCCAAGAACGGCAAATGCGACACGAGTTGCATTTTTAATTCCATTGTCTGCATCATCCGCAAATGTAATTCCAGAATTTGTTGTTAAATAAACTTGTCCTGCTGTTTCTGTACGTAAAAACATATCATATACAACATAGTTACCCACTGTACCATTTTGATCTGTTTCTTTAGAAGCAGCTAAAATAAAGTTACCATCATCTTCATCAGCACTAACTTGTCCTAAAAACATTTCCATCGTTCCATCGGCATTCATAATTCCAGCTGTTGATACTGGTGCCATTTGCGTTGGAAGTTGGTTCTTAGCAGTACTATAAGTACCACTGGCACTTGTAATATCTGTTGTTGTCAAAATTGATTTCCAATTTTTCGCATCCGCAGAAATTTGTAAACCACTTTGTGCAGCAACGTTTACATCGATTGGATTAACTGCTACTGTTTGATTGGCTGTAAACCATGCATAAGTTGCAGTTCCTAAAAATACTCCTGTTCCTACTAATAGAAGAAGCGATAATAATAATCTTCTTTTTTTCATCTGTGCTTTCTTCTTTTTATTATTCTTTTTCATACATAATCCCTACCTATTCTACTATTTCTATTTTATCATAATCAAAATCAGTATCGCAACATTTTTTCACATTTTTCACAATTAATTTACAATTGTTCTGCATCAATTGTCACTTCTACACTTTCTATTAAGTCTTGATACGTTTCTTCGTTATATATACTTGGAAAATTAACAACTAATTGATAATGATCTGTTTTCTCAACATTTTTTTGGAAATTTCCTATTGGTGCTTGAAAACGGAAAAAGTACATTCCATCTTCATCTTGAATCACTTCTTTTTGATTGAACTCATTCATGGTACTACCATTCAGATAAATCTTATATTCAATTGGTATATTGGTTGTTGTTCGCAATGATAAGTGATATTCCATATCTACTTCACTGACATTGTTATCTTGAAAATTCGATACGTTTATATCGTAAACATAATCTTTTCCATCTGGTTTTATATCAAACATTTTTAATGTCTGCGTTTGTGTACCTGGATTGATGGTATAAAAAGCGATTTCACTGATTGCTTCTCCTTGACCATTTGTATAAAATTTAGAAAAAGCAAAACGTGTACATGACAACAAGATAAAAATTCCAATTACTGCAACCGTAATACGATTGAAATATAAAAATTTCTTTTTATCGATCATCTGAATTCTCCTTTTTCATTTTGATACCAGAGTAATAAATACCAAAATCATCATCTCGCGATAAATATTTTTTTCCTGTATAAGAGAATGCCAGTGAAAAACATAATAGTGTAATACATATTAAAATAATAATTTTAGGTGTTGTAATCACTTTAAACCAAACACCAAAATTTGGTAATATTTTAACAACTTTTCCTACTACTTGTTCTTTTAAGATGGCTTGATCTTCACTTTGATTGGCATCTCCTTTCGTAATATAACCTGTATCATTGACTTCCATCACACGATGGGTTACAAATGTATCTCCATCTTCATATGTGAGGATATCCCCCTCTTTTATATCTTCATTTAAATGAACAATGATTAAATCATTCGTTGTAATGGTTGGTGACATACTATTACTTCCAATTTGAAAGCATGTGTATGAAAATAAATTGACATATTTATGTGATAGTATTTTCATACTGACAAAAGAATATAAACATATTAATAAAATAATACCTAAAACAGCAAATAAAACATTGCCGACAATTTTCGCAATCTTATAAATTGTCCCACTCTTCATAATGTCACCACGCTTTTTATTCTATTCTGTATACTGTTCAAACTGAATGGAAATTGGAATTGTAAATTGACTATCAGGGTTTTGTCCTAACATGGAATCACTTTCATTATATTGATCATCATACTCCCAGTGAAACGTGACCTGAATTGTATCTTTTACGCCATTTTCTATTTCATTCAATGTCATAATACGACTGTAAACACCATCTTGTTCCGTTAGTTGAATTCCGTTCAGTCCTTCAATTTGATCAAGTTGAATTTGTGTATATTGATTTTGACTCATATCGATTTTCATTCGATATTGAAAAGATACTTCGGTATCTTTTGGATCAATAACGATTTGAAAGGTTCCAGTGACTCCTGGAGCGAAACGATCCACACGATTTCCTTGACGATCCGTATAAGTAATCTGATCGACATAGAAAGTTTGATCTTCACCATTCAAATCATACTGATTGACAAAAATATGCCATTTTGCAACTTCTAAATCTGTTTCATTTTCAATTTTTGTTTCAAATAATCCAAAACTATTTGCCACCTGTAATACTGTGAGAAGCAAAAAGACAACACTAATAAAAATCAGTGTCTTTTTCATTCTTCATCTTCTTCAATTGGTGTTTTAATTTCAATGATAACACGATATAGTTCATATAAGAATAAAACTAAAGTTGGCAATATTACTAATAGTAAAAATCCAAAACGAGATTCTAAAATAGCCAATACTTTTCCAATTTTTGGATAAACTTTTGCTGTTTCAGTTTTACCAATTAAACTCTCACTTGAAATATCATGATTATCATTAATTGTAAAGGTACTTTCCTCAGTACTTACAGGAACTATTTCGGTAATGGTTCCATAGCGAATACTAGCTACACCATTTTTTACTTCATAAAAGAAAATCTCATCGGTACGGCGAATATCTTTTAATTCATTTTTTTGAAATAAAACAAGATCTCCTTCTTGATACATATCTGAATTATCGTCGATAATCACAAAGCTATAACCAAACATTTCTGTTACTTTATATTTATTGTAACAAAGTAAGCATGCTGTTACAGCGATCACAACAACTAGATAACAAATTCCTATAATTCCTAATATTGCTTTTAAAACTTTCTTCATTTTTCTACTCCTTTATGTTCATTGTACCATAAATCAACCTATTTAGGTATTTTTTTATTTCTTTTCCATTATTTTTTGAATCTTCTTCATATCTTCTAATGATTGTAAAGAAATCTTCTGTTTTTGTAATTGATAATATACTAATATTTTCTTTAAATCACTCATACAGAGATCTAATTGATTTCCTTCTAACATATCTTTCGTAATCTGAATACCAAGCAATTGATAATTGGCAATTACCATATCAGAAAGATTCACATCTTCTAATATTGTCATATTATTTATCATCGTATTATCAGGATTTAATACAAAAGAAGTTAATTCTTGATGGATTTGATCAATCTCTTCATAAGTAATGTCACTATTTTGTTCACGACATAAATCAGCTACAAAACAATAGTATTGACTTAATAATAACAGTGCTTTAAATATCGTTGAATTATCACGAATATTTTCTTTTAACACAGTTTGAAACATCACTTGGTCAATTTCTGTATACTGTTCATGAATATCTTGAATCACTTGATTAATTTCTGGTTCTAATTTATCTACTTTTGTCTTTTTACTGGAATGTGTTGATTTCTTATTTAATTTCCATAATTTCTTCTCTAATTCTTTGATTTTCTTCATATGTTTCGCAATTACATTTTTCTCTAAATTTTCTTTATATAACTTCTTCATTTTTTGAATAAATGAATCGTATTTCGTATAATTTTGATATTCTTGAAGAGAATGTAATAACTTTAATGTATCTTGATATACTTCTTCTAATGATTGTTGATTTGGATAGTGACTAAAATACTTCTGAATCAGTGGTTCTATTTTGTTTTCTGCATAGTCATCCACACGATAAGTATCAGTTACAAAATAGTAAAGTAAATTATTTTTATCTTCTAATTTTACTTGTTCTAATTTATGTCTTAAATAAGAATAATCATCGATTAAATTCTTTTCTCCCTGTTTAAAATGAGATAGTAATGTTTGATTTGTTTTTTTAATGTATTTTTCGAATTCTGATTGATGTTTTAAGTATAGATGTCTCATATTGAGTTCTATTTCCAAAATCATATGTGGATCTTTCCAATAAAGATCTTCGAATACTTTTTCTAAATCTTTACTATCTAAATAATACTGATGGGAGAAAAAGGAATCCATATACTGAGTAACAAACTTGGTATAAGTGAAATCTTTACTTTGTAATGGGATTCCTACTTTTTGGAAAAGATCGATCATTCTTTTTAATATTTGATTGTTTTGTTTTAAATCATTATTTTGATAATGGGTTAAACAATAAATATTTTTATCTAACTTTAATTTCTCGTATGCAGTACTTAAGTTATTTGTATATGAGAGTGCTTTTGTCAATTGTAATAAAGCATCATCATATTCTTCATATTGATGTTCTGTTAAAGACATATATGGCTTTTGTCTATTTACTAATTCTTGATAAATGGTATTTAATGTTTCTTGATAGTGAGCAATTTCTTTATCTATTTCAGTTAAAAATTTCTTTTTATTTTTGATGTTATTCGTAGGAAGGCTTTGAAATACTTCTTGACTTAGTTCAATATCTTTTTCAATTTTTTCCTTCATTTAATTCTTTCTCCACTTCTTTTTTCTCTGTTTCTAACTGTTTTAGATAATTTTGAACGATCTGATAACATTCGATTAACTCATTTGTTTTTACTTTTTCTACATCCATATGAATCCTCCTATTTTATTATAACATATTCTGTACAATCGCCAATAAAAGTATCTCCATCGTATAGAGCAAATACAAATCGATATGTTCCACTTTGTAGATGATCTTTTAAGTAGATAAATTTATCTATGTTTCCGGTTGGATTTTCTTCAAACATATATTCATTTTCACCAGTTGCTTCTAATTGGTTAGTAATATAATCTAATAAATTGACATCCACATATTCCGTACTATAAATATCATCATATGTTCTACGTGATAGACGAACACGAATATTTGGGTTAGCTAAATTAGATGAATATTTCACATGGAATACGAGTGCATTATTCTCTGCTTGTGTATATCCTGTTTCTTTATCGATGGTTAATTGTTCATCATCTAAAGAAACATCCAATCCATATTTACTATTTACAATTTCCAATGGAATTTCAATTTGATCAGATGAATTGTTTCCAAAGTAAATTCCATCTGGTGAACCAAATGATTCAATTTTTAATTTATAAGTACCACTAATTAGATTGGCTGTATTGGTATTAATTTTAATACGACTGAATACATTTGCTACTTTATCAGCCAGTGGAATACGAACACTTCCATCCATACGCGGATAATAAGTAACACCATCTAATTCATAATTTAATCCTAATAAACTACTATTGTTTAACTGATTATTATTCGCATCATAAATGGTAATATAAATTCCCAATCGTTTATCAAAATAAGTTGTATCGACAACAGTTGAACCACTGACACTTGGTTGTATAAAGTTGGTTGTTAATTCTAAGTTGGTACTATCTCCAATATAAACTGGATTATCAGATAAGGTACCTTCAATATCGATTTTCGCTTGTTGTTCATCGTATAAATTGTAGGTTAGATTGGCATGTTGAATACCAAGAACACTCAGTAGTGTTTGATTCTGTCCATTTCTCAGTTCGATTAAAAGAGAATTACCAATCTGATCACCACTGATATTGGTATCTCCAAAGTCAACAATAAAGATGAATTCTTCCTGAATGATTCCTAAGTCCTGAGCATAGTACTTCTGCATATTTTCCCATTCTTGATAGTGATTATCACTACTTGTCGATCCCATCTTAATAAAGTCTTTGAAGAAATAAGAACTTTCTCCATATTGTTGATGTTCGGCTGTGGCTCTTATAACATCTTCACTAGACATGACATGATAGTAATAAGTCGGTTCATTCGTAAGATCAATCATAGTAATTTTTGTCTTTTCTGGAAGTACATAATTAGAAACTAAAGCATGTTGATAATCTTGTTGATAATATGGTTTATCTGTTTCCATATAAAGTGAATAATAAGCACTCAATGTCGATTTATTCGTAATATCTGTTTGCGTTGAAGCAAATAGATCATATTTTTCTCCCGATGTCATAGCACCTTCATATTCATTATTAGAATAAAGTGCTGAGTTCAAAGTAACATTAATATTGACTCTGGTTACTTCATTATTCAATTCATCAATTGGTGTAATTTCTAAAAGAGAGATAACGACAGTTCCTAATTCTCTTTGTTTTGTTAAGTTTTTAGAGTGATATAAGTAGAAGATAAAACTAGGAACAGCACTGGAGTTTTCAGCTTTATAGTTGGTTGTTCCAACCACTGGTGTTTGTTCATTGGTCTGAAAGTCAGTATGACCTTTGGTTACAAATCCATTGTTAGAAGCTTCCATACGAAGTCCCATCACATCATCTGCTTTACCTTCTTGATTGACACGTTCAATGGTATCAGGATCTACTAAAGAGAATCCTTCTTCTAGATTTTGATAGTTAAATCCAAGTATTTCAAATTGGGTATTTGCTCCTACTGATGTAACAAGAGGTAATTCATAAGTTCCTAATGTTGCATATTTAGAAGCTGTTAATGTCAGTTCATATGTAGTAACTGTTTCTCCAATTACCCACATGTAATAACTAGCATCACTTGGTGTAGGTTCAATGTATTTTACTTCGACCGTTCCTTCAACTTCTTCATCTTCATAATTACTGTAGAAACCATCTTTGGTAATATCGTGATTTGTATTATGTAATCCTAATACATAACTACCAGATGTAAAGGCATAAAACTCTCCAGGAGCAACTACATCTCCAGCTTCGTATTTCTTATCATAAAAGGCTGTAAATACACGATCATTACGATCTAATTGATACATTCCAAAGAATGTCATACCACTGACTTCTCCATAACTCGTAACCGCTTCATTAGTTGCGACATTCATGTTCTTTCCTTCTAACATATAGACACGATTATTGACATTTTTCGTAACAGTTCCATCATCGTTAATAGTAACTGTTGCTTTTTCTTCTTTATCACCATCAATTTTTAAACTATTCCATTTTTCCAATAAGTTCGTACCATTTTCTAAGAATAAAACACTATCATTCGCAATTTTAAATTCTTTGACACGACTAATACTAAACTTCGTTGTTGAGAATTCGTTTGTTCTATCGGTTGTTCCTTCTAGTTTAATAGCAGAATTGATTAATGTGACAATATCTGCTCTTTGAATAGAAATATTTTCTTGATATTGTTCAAATGTTCCATAGTTTGAAATATCGATATAACTATATCCTTCTGTACTAGATGCGTTACCACTTCCAAAGATAGAACCTTTGATATAAAATTCATCATAACCAGCTCCATCAATTTGAATATTGATTCCTTTGGTAACACTAATAAATGAATAATCGTAGTTTGGATCACCACTCGCATTGGCTTCTCCTCCACCAAAGACTGTTCCATCGATTTTGATTGGTGATTTAATTAATTGTTCATCTACTTTTCCAATATTTAATTCTACGATTCCATATAATACAGCTGTATTCGCACCACCATAGACATTTCCATGAATTGTTGCACCAGCTATATTTACTTTACTAACTGAATTATTTTTATCTTCACTACCGGTATTGGCAGCATTTCCTCCTCCAAAGACATGTTTATCAACAATTGTATTATTATCGACATCTAATTTTGTCGTTCCTAGTACAATTGCCGTAGCACCATTTCCTCCGGCATAAATACTACTTGCAACATAGGAATTCGTGACATAGACATTGGTATTACCAGAGACAACACCTAAGTTACCACCACCGAATAAATCTCCATTGATGGTAGAGTTTTCAAATCTTACTTCTGTATCTTCTGTTACTTCGGCTTGGTTTCCTCCACCAAAGAATTCGCCTGTCATTTCAATGCCACTTACATGGACATGAGGACGATTGGTTGGAGCCATATTTCCTCCTCCATACAAGTTGATATAACTTCCTCCATTTAATGTGACATATGTATCATTAGTTAAACCACCTTGGTTATTTCCTCCATAAACGTTATTAACAACTAATTGATTTGGATTACTAGCTGATACATTTGCAGTTTGAACAGTTCCACTCTGATTACTTCCACCAAAGGTATAATCCGCTGTTCCGGTCATTAAATTGACATTAGTTGTGGTAACTCCAGCTTGGTTTCCTCCACCATAAATATAACTTACATTAGAACCATTTAATGTAACATGAGAAGTGGTCGTCGATGTTTTATTACCACCACCATAGACATTACCAATAGTTCCATTTAATAATGACACATTCGTTGTAGCAGTAATTCCACCTTGGTTATTTCCACCATATACTTCTTGAATATTACCACCTTGTATCATTAAGTGAGAGGTTGGAACATCCCCTTTCATGTTAGAACCACCATAAATCGTTTCAATGGTTCCACCAGTAATATCGATGTTCGTATCGTCTACCATATTGGCTTGTTCTCCACCACCATAAATTGTAGTTGCATTTCCGTTGGATACTTGTATTTCACTGCTGTTTGTATCCGTTAGTTTTCCACCACCATACATGGTCGTTACTTCTCCAGCAGTCATTGTAATATCGGTTGTGGTCGTTTTACCACCAACATTATTTCCTCCATAAAGTTGGATGGTAGTACCACCACGTACTGCAATATGAGCAGCGTTTACATTTCCACTACGATTACTTCCACCAAACAAATTTGTTACTGTTGCACCATTTTGATTTACTTGTGTTGTTGTAACAAGGGTATTATTTCCTCCCCCATAAGCATTTTCAATCGTACCACCGTTTAAATTAACAACAACATTTCCATTTGGTTCTCCTCTTGCATCATTTCCACCAAATAAATTAGTAATGGTTCCACCATTGGTCGTAACTGTAACATTTCCAGCAACATATGGTGTAATAGAAGCATCTCCTTTTCCACCACCAAATACACCGTTAATTGTTCCAGCATTGACAGTCACATTGGTTGGATAAGTACTTGCTTGATTACTTTTACTTGTACTATTTACGACTCCGTAAGCACTACCTCCATAAACAGAACCAGTAACAGTTAAAGCATTTGTATTTTCATTTCCTGCTGTAACAGATACTTCTTGACTAATATAAGTATTTTCACCTAATCCCCCACCATAAGTATCTTTAATCGTTCCATTTACTAAAGTAATATTACTACTACCATAAACTGTTCCTTCTTGGTTACTACCACCGTAAATAGAATCTAGAACAGTTCCTCCATTTAAAGTAATATCAATCGTCGAAGTAACACGACCACTACGTCCTGAACCACTATGGTTACCACTTCCAAAGATAGATCCATTGACAGTACCACCAATTAATTGGATGGCTGTACTTGATGTACTAGAAGCACTATAACCTACTGTTCCATAGTTTCCACTTCCATAGACATTTCTTTTAACAACTGCTTGATCGGCAATAATGATATTAGAATGATCAACAGACCCGATTGTTGCATATCTCGTATTTCCATTTCCACTACCAAATACAGAACCAGCTTCAGCACCCCATAATGTTTGATTACTATTCATCATGGTATCATTTCCAATGGTAGCATTTCCACCAACATAAATATAAGAATCTCCTGTTAATGTTCCATCGCTACTACTACCATCATATCCATTACTACCACCAAATACACTGTAATTTACTAATCCTCCTGTAATTTGTAAAATACGATTTCCATAAGTAGTAGAAGTACCTGCTCCTCCTACAATCATATCTACTTCTCCACCGGTCATATAGATAAATATATCATTTTGGTCCCCTTTACTACTAGCAGTTAATGGTCCTCCAATTAAATTACGAATCGAGCCACCTTCTATTTTTGCACTACGAGGAGCATAATGAGTTCCACCATTACGACCTCCTACATAAACGCCAGAAGTATGATCAATACTATTCGTTCCAAAGTCTCCACTTTTAACAATTGTATAAATTGCTGGAATCAAATCATCGTTAGAAGAATAAATTCTTCCACCCCATCCTCCAGCGGCACAGAAGTAAAGACGTAAATTAGAATTATTTACTGTTGCTCGATCATAATCATTTCCATATATAGTCGTTGTTTCTGTATACAGTTCTGTTCCTGTAGTACCAGTTCTAGATCCCATTGTCGAAGAAGAGGCATTATAATCACCAGATTCTACGATAAAACGATATCGTTCTGGATTAGATCTCGATCCAAACGACTCGTTTCCCCATATACTTGTATTATTTAATCCTCCTAGAATCGTATTAAAATTGACATGAGTTCCATCATTTTTAATATTACGTCCTAATTTCACATTGAAGTAATTTCCGTACAATGTTGCATTCGTACTATTGCTAGAACTTGGATTGGTTTCTCCATGATAAGAAGAAGAAACAATCGTTAGATTTTCAATTCGTGTATCAGCATAGCAAACCACACTAAGACGACTTACATTCCAAATTGGATGATAATCATAGTCATTATAAATTCCAGTTAATGTAAATGGTTTCGTACTAGATTCACCCCATGCAGATGACATATTCCCATTCATAACAACAATGTTTGTATCACGAGTAGTTAAATAATAATATTTCATATCTGGATCAAGTAACTCTTCCTGACCATCATCCTTATAAAATTGTATCAATTCATATAACAAGCAACCATTTCTTGTTGTACAAGTCCCACTTTGAACTACTCCGTCATGATTGTAATATCCAGTTGTAGGACTTTGATAAGGAATTGTTACTTGTCGATAATATCCAGACATATTTGAAGTTTCTTGGAACAAATCACTTTCTTCTGTACCAATAATTGTCGGTTGTAAATTTGCATCTACAAAACGTCTTCCACTTTTCTCATAATATGTAGTACCTAATTCATACTCATCATTTTCATCTTGCAAATAAAAAACTTGACATGTATTTGTTTTTGTTCCTGTTTCTAAGAATCCAAACGAAGGAGCTTCACATGTATATTCTGCATAGTAATTCGTACTCTCATCATAGCAATCTGTACAAGTTCCATAATCAACATCGGTTCCACCAAAAATGCTGCTTTTTGTTGCAGTGGTAGTAATTGTTCCACCTTTATAATATCCAGCTACATCTGGATATTCATAAATGTAATTAATTGTACTAATTTCATTCATTCCTTTATCTTTTAATTGTGACTGTATGGCATCTACATCAGTACCACCATTCACATAGGCAACGGTTGCTCTTGTCCAAGAAGCATACATATGAATTTCAATTGGTTGTGGTAAGTTGCCTGCATATGTCACTGGCACTTTGACAGTACGAACATAATAATTATCATCATAAGATATTTCTGCTCCACGATAATTTGTCATCCAACCATTGAACGCTAAATCATTAGGGGCATCAGAAAAAGGGTTGTCAATTAATTCAATTTCAATATATCCATTTTCAACTGGATAATATTTCTCATATACAAATTTACGCTGTTTTTCATTGAAAGAAACATAACCAGTATGTTTTCCATCATAACTCGTTCCATCATAGATAACCGTTGTTTTTACTAAATTGGTATCTCCATATATATTTTTATTACTTAGGGTTGGTAAACTACCATTATCACTGTTTGTATAATTCTGTCCAGTGTAGTAATAATAATCACTCATAGAATCATCGATATAAACAGTATCACCAGCTATACCACGTGATATTGTATCTGTTGGGTTAGCTGTTTTTAGAGCTCCATAAGTAAATGCGATTGTTGTAATAGGAATAATACACGCAAAAAGAGCAAGTAAGTATGCTTGTTTTTTCTTCTGCCACTTTCTTCGCATATTACCCCTCCTTTTCTATGCTGGATTAGTTGTAAATTCTAAACGAAAACTAATATCTCCATAAGAAGCATTATCTTCACAATCCACATCTTGACCCTCTAACCACATATAAATTCTTACTTTAGTAATAGAAGGTTCTAAATCAAATACTTTTTGATTCGTACTGCCACTCTTTGGTGTAGATATATCTACATTCACTCTACGAAATAAATCTGGATAAGTAGCACTGTTCGCATTTTGTAATAATACATGACTACTAGTTGGTATTTCACGAATCACACCATCATATGGTAGTAAACTACCTCCTGTTTGAGAAGTTGTAATACCATAAATATTTTGAGCATTTTCAACTCCATAAGCAGTATGAGTATCATAATTAGGTTCCCAAATATAAGCTTTATTGGCTCCATTTAAACCTTGGGCTGCCCCTGCTGAATCTCCAGAATTTCCTTCATTCAAGAATGCAACACGGGTTGCATTTTCAATTCCCTTACTAGTTTCTCCTAAATAAGTTACTTGTGAATTGCTAGATAAATATAACTCTTTATTATTTGTCGTACGGAAGAAAAGATCAAAAGCAATAAAATCACCTTCACTCTCTTCTCCAAAACTTTCTGTTTCTTGACTTCTTTCAACAACTAATATGAAATCGGTAGAATTCGTATTGGTTGCTTGTCCTTTAAATAATTCTAAATAGCCTCCATGAATTGTTCCTCCAGATGAGACTGGATTTAATTGATATGGAATTTGATTCACACTATTACGATAGTTTTGATGAGCATCCATAATATCTTGCACAGTCACTACTTGTTTCCAATTAATCGCATCAGTACTAACTTCTAATCCCCCATCTGCTTGAACATGTACATCTAAGGAATCAACACTCACAACACGATTACTAGAAAACCATGCATAAGAAGTTGTAATAAATAAAATAAAACTAAAGAATAATGGGAATAGCGCTAATTTTCTTCTCTTATCTGCCTTCTTTTTCATTATCCATATGCTCCTCTGTTATTTTCATATTTAATTTAATTTCACCACCGATAATCGCGTCGACACAATCAGGGTCATCTCCCTCTAAATAAATCACAATTGTATATTTATCAATATCACCTGGGTGAAATTCCTTACGTTGTTGTAAGACTGCGATTTCATCTGAATAAAATGGTGTCGTATTTTCTTCTTTTTCATTTGTCATACTATTTTTCTTCGCATAAATGGTTCTCTGTCCATTTTGATATACCATAACGCGAATAGCTTCATCTACATTTTTAATGACATCTAAAATATTAATTTGATACCAATAATGAATCGTTCTCTCCCCTTCATTACCAACATAAAATGTATATGCGATATAATTATCTCCATTATGAGCACCATCTGCTTCTTCATTGAGATTAGATGGTAACCAATTCACAGAAATATTATCCATAAATTCTAACTCTTTGGCATATAACTTATTTCGCGGTGTTTTATTTTCTAAATTATCGTATAAGACAATACCACTTTTTAAAGAAAAGTTCGGGTCTAATGTAACTGTAAAATTACCACCTTTATAAATTACCATCAGTACAAAAAAAAGGGCCAACAAAAAGAGAAAGAGGAAAATAACTATTCTCTTTGTATACTTTACTCTTTTCTTTTTTGCTTCTATTTTTTTTGCGGTTACTTTTACAGTACTAACAGCCATAGTTTCACTACCCTTTATATTAATATAATTTTATCATATTTTGTCGTTTTTTGTAAATTATACAAGAAAAAAACGTTAATGTTTTTTAACGTTTTGAGTACGACGTAATCCAAAGTCAAAATCAGGATCATCTTTTAACACATGAATGGACATTGTTTTAAATAAATCATCTAAATTTAAAGTATCATCACTCACTGTTTCATGAGGTATTTCTTTACTTGCTTCTTTATTAGGCATTTCATCTTGATAGATTAATATTTCAATTTCTTCATTAGATGGTTTTGGTGTCTTTGGGTGATGTTTTTTCGTAAAGTAAAACAGACAAACAACAGCAATCACAAAAATAGTAATGATTAAAATAAATGAAAGCACTAGTATCATGTTCATCTTGTATCACCCCTCTATTCTAGACTATAACAATTTTATCATAACTGTTTTTTTATCGCAATCGATTCCTCAAAGAATTATAAACTTTACAACTATTGACACTACCTATTCTTTTTTTTGACACATCCTACACTCGTTTGACAGTGCAGATGATATAATGAAATTAGAGAAAAAGGGGTGATGCATCTGATTCGAGTAAAAAAATGGAAATTAGTGATTGCGATTTGTGCTTTAGTCATTTGTATCACACAAATCCAACAGACATATGCGAAGTATTTAGATAGTAAAGAAGGAGATACAGACTTTCAAGTAGCTCAGTGGAAAATTTTAGTCAATAATCAAGATATTACAGAAGCTGCAACTATGTCATCTTTAATTACTCCTGTTTATATTGCCAATGAACATATGAAAGATGGAGTCATTGCTCCAGGAAGAAAAGGTTATTTTGATTTGATGATTGATTCTAGTAATACTGAAGTATCTTTTCAATACAATATTTCAATCATGAATTCGGAAAATAGTTCAGTCAAAGATTTAAAAATTACAGGTTATCAAATCAATGATGGAACACTCATCCCTGCCAATGATGAATTAAATAATATTCACGATACGATCTATTACAATAATCCAACCAAGTTAAATAAAATTCGTGTTTATTTTGAATGGATTGATGGAGCTGGAGAAACAATGGATAATGCTAGTGATACCAATGCTTCTATCCAAGGACAGAATGCGAAGTTAAAAGTAAATTTATCATTTACCCAAGTTGCACAATAAAACCACAATTAATTTTGTGGTTTTTTTTGACTAGCAACTAATTTAACATTGATTTGGATTTGTTTTTCATCAGGGTAATCTTGTTGATATTGATAAGATTTCTTACCCCAGTAAGTATCTAATTCATCGTTTCCTGACTCATATGGCCAATCGAGATGAACAGAAAATGTTCCAACTGTCCCGACTGGAATTTCAGGTTGATCGATTGTAAATGTAACTTGAAAAGGATAACGAGTACGTAGTATTTCCAATAATTTATCACTGGTATAATCTTCATCTGTATAAGTCTCATCTAATATTTTTACTGATTTCACAGTATAGGTAATATATGCAGGAAGTTCTCCAGAGTTTTTAATTTCAATGGACTCTTGAAATGGTTCCATTCCAGGATAAATAGAATCGATTTCAAAAAATACATTATCTGTAAGATCATTTCCATCTTGTTCAAAGGTTATTTTCCATGATTTAACACCTGTTGTAAGCTGATTAGAAACTTTATTACTATATATAAACCAAGCAAACGCATTTGCCATAAAGGCAAAAATCAAGAAAAAGAGTGTACTACGACGAACTTTACGTTTTATCTTTTTGATTTTATTCTTCTTGGCCATCTTCTTCTAGTTCACTTTCTTTACGATTGATATAATCTAAAATTTCTAATAGTATTAAAAATGCGATTGGTATAATAATTAAGAAATATAAACCATAAGAATTATTTAAAATATGACTAAACCAACTTAATACTTTTGGTCGATAAGAAACAGTTCCGTATAGTTGGTCAGAACGGATTTCTGGATCTGCTACTTGGTTCGCAATTCCTTGTGTTGTAAAATAATAAGTTCCATTTTCTTCACGTTTTTGAATGACTCTATGGGTAATAATTTTATCTTTATAATCATCCTTTTCTCCTAAGTAGGCAACATCATCCCCTACTTCAATTTCTTTTGGATCTTCTTCTTTTACAATGATTACATCGTATATTTGATATTCAGGTAACATACTTCCTGTTACTACTGTAAACATACGATAACTACCTAAACTTACTTGGTTATTAAATAGTCGTTGGAGTGCAATTAGTAAAACAATCAGAATCACACACACCCATATAACTACTTTTACCAATCCTACTAAAAAACGGACAATTGGATTATCAAATATCTTCTTGATCACTTTCATTTTTTCTCACCTTCAAATGTTCTATTTTATCCATATATTCACGGATTGCTTTTTTATAAATACGCTCTATTTCACTGGTATCTAATACTTTCTTATATTTTACTTTCACATATTGATCACCAACTAATTTCATCAGTTCTTCTAATGATAATTGGTCACTGATATTCATCAGCTGATTCACAGATTGATTGACAACTTCTTCCTGTAAACTTTCCTGTTCTTCTTTTGTGACTTCCGGTTGATTCATAGTATTCATAATCAGACAATTCAATAAGAATGATTGATCCATCATCTCTTTTAATTTCCCTTGATCTTGATAGTCCTTATTGGTATGATTACTCTTCGCACTTGGTTCCATATTCATCTGCATAAAATTCCACAAATCTAATGCGTATTGAAAGTTCACATTTTTTAAAATTAAATTGGTTTTTTTAATCGGTGAAGTAACCGGTGCGACATGCAATTTAGCAATACTTTTATATACATCAGAAGAACATAAATCACGGATTCTTTCCTCTACTTTCGCAATACGATTGGGGATAGAATCTACTTGATTTTTTTCTTTTCCCTTTTCTTTTTTCCCCGTTAATTGTAGTGATAATTCTACCGTTTCGTCATTCATCTTACCTTTTCCTTGATAAGTAAAATTCTTATATTCATTTAATTGGTTATCAGCAATATCTTCTTTCTTCTTACGTTCAATATATAACTTCATATTATTAATCAAAGTATAAATAAAACGATTCTCATAAGTATTAAAAGTCTCTTCTTTATTAATATTTAAAATCTTAGAAGGACGTACTTCTCCTGTTTTTTGATTGTAATCTTGAATTAAATTGGTATTTCTAGATAAGTGTTTAATACTATCAACGGTAATACGACGCGCTAATTCAATTTTTACAATCTCTTCTTCATTGACAATAAAACGATTCGGGTTTCTTAAGATATTATCTAAATAACGAATTGTTTCTTCCATTTTTACTAACCAAGTATCATCATAAGTTGAAGAATTTGATTTTTCTTTAACGTGTAAATTAGAAACTAAATTTTTTTGGAATTGTTCTTTCTGACTTGGCGAAGTACGATTATATAAATTTACAATGTCTTCCATTTTTCTCACCTACTATGTTAATTTTTTCAATCTAAGAACGTATTCTTCACACTCTTTCATTTTTCCTTTACCAAATGTATTGTCTAAAAATTCGACAAAGCCATCGATTTCATCACGGATGTATGAAACGTTTAATTGTTCAAATTTACGTAAAATTTTCTTGGCAATAAAATAGTCTACACCACTTACTTCATCACCACCACAAGCTACGTAAACAGGTACAAACTTCTTCATATGAGCAACAATACGGTTACCAAAAGCAATACGGAAATGTTTAATCACATAATTATCCATTTCTTCTATTTTTCTTAGTACTTCATCACTCATTGGATTTTGTTCCATAGCATCTTGAAATAAACGATCTAAATAAGAGTAATTGACATCTTGGGCCGGTGTATCAATCGGTTCAAAAACTTCCCCTTTATCATTGATATCAATTGGCATAGCACGGTCATATACTTTATCTGTTACCATAAATGTTGAGTCATCGTTATTGATAGTACCAATATACCATGTATTTGGACTGATTTTTAATTTTCCATCAATTAATTTTTTTGGATCATTTGGCCAACTACTAGATACGAGTTCTACAACCCATTCATCTTTATTTGGCATTTCCAAAATAGATAACATTTCAGCAAAGTAATACTCTACTCTGGCGATATTCATTTCATCGAGGATAACAGTATAAACATCATCTGTATATCCTGCTTCATAAATCGTTTTTAACACTTCTGTTTCGTTAAACTTTTTCGTAAATTCGTTAAAGTAACCAAATAACTCAGTACGATCACGCCATGATGGTTGTACAGAAGCAATACAAGAATCATGTTTTAAGAATTTTCCCCAAGCATAAGCTAAGGAAGTTTTACCGGTACCAGAAATACCTTGTAAGATAATTAACTTCGTAGAAGCAAGTGCTGATATAAATATACGAATCATTTCTGTCTTATAATATAATTTTAATTGACTCGCTGCAAAATTACGAAATAGTTCTACTAATTCCGGTAATGAGAAACTATCATTGTAATTCTTAACCGCATAATTCACATACAATAAATCTACTTCATTTAATTTCGCAAAACGAATACCATCGGCACTGACATTTTCTTCTTGCTTCTCTTCTACTTCTTCCGTATCTGTTTCATTTGGTTTCAATCCTAAGTGAGATACTTTCATAGCTAGAATATCTTCTTTTTCTTTGACCAAACTAGATACTTCATCATTTAATTTTGCCACTTCGTTTAATAATTCTTCTTGTTCTACGAGTGTTTTACGGAAGCGAATATACTTGCGAATCAAAAAGACGATTAAAAGGACAAAGCCAACAACGATTAAGACTAAAAAGATAATTACTAACGCTACAAATAACCATTCTGGGCCATTAAAATCATCTTTATAAAAATCTAAGATACGAAGATAAGCTTTCCAATCAAACATCTGTTTTAAACCTTGTACACAAGCAATTAAAACAGTTAATATACTTCCAAAAAACTGACTTAAAAACTCATATAAAAATCGAAATACTGTATCCATTCATCCACCTTCTAACTTGGTATATATAACACATCGAATTGCCCTTTTAATTTTTCAAACATTTCATTGTGATTAGTAATCACATAAGTAAATATTTTTAATAATACCATCGTCTCATCATTTAATAAGAAAGAATCATCCAATACAATAGCAACATGAAATCCATTTCTCGTTAATTCATATACCTCTTCTTTCGCTGTTACATAATCTTTCCACAATATCTTTAAAGCTAACTTTTCTTTTGTAATATCATTATCAATCATCGTCAATAATCTTTTTTTCTTCTTCTGTTTATCTTTTAACTCTAATTTATAATCCACTAAATAATATTTGTGAAAAATCCCTTTAATAATATCTTGTAATATTTTGACAGCAACCAAAGAATATGTCACAAACAATTTCTGTTCCTGCATATCTTTATTATTAAATACTTTTGTAATGGCATATTCACTATATAATTTAGAAAACTTCAAATGATGTTCTAACTGACAATCAAAAATTTGATTTTGATTTACTTTTACATAGTTGATACTAAAGTTCTTATCTTGAAACTTATCGATAAATTCTTCTTTTGCAGTTAAATCATCTTTTAATTGGTGATAAAAGTTTACTTCAAATTGATCATCTTCAATCCCTAACTCTTCTGTTCGATATTTCGCAATCTCGGAAATTAAAGTACGAACAGAATCACATTCACAAACATGATCAAAATACAAAATATATTTAAACATAGAAAACATATATTTTGCTTTCTTTTGATATCTTTTATCATCTTTGACTCCAGCTAATGCTTTTTTCAAATAATAAACAATATTTGCCTCAAATCGTGTATGTACTTCAGGATATAAATTATAATAGCGTGTATTTACATAAGCATTAATCAAATCATCGTAAATATCTTGATCAAAATAATGACCCAAAATAGATTGTAAATACTTTTTAATTGCTTTTTGTGAAAATGAGACATATTCTTGTACAATATTGCAACTCATCTAACCAACTCCTAATAATCATAATGTACTTTTACAACACCATCAGAATCTCCATTACTAGAATAATCTTTTGATGCATCTTTTTTATAGAATTTTACAACACTACTACTAGATGCTTCCATATCAAATGTAAATTGATTGACATAATCATAACCATCTAATTTTTCTGTTTTAATTTGATATGCCTGTAAAAACGTTGTACTGTTATTATTTACATAGACAACATTGGGATCAAACTCTAAAGTAATACTTGCAGATACACATTTCTTTTTATCTTCATCACTCAGGGCATTATATTCTGAAATAGATAATTGAGCACCTACTTGATAACTACCAAATGCTTCTTTGACTGTATAAGTAAGTAATGTATTCGTAATTTTTACTTCTAAATAAACATCGTTTTCATGGTCGGTAATCTCATGACTTAAACCATAAGTCCCAACTACTAATTTAAATTGAGCAGATAGTTTTTTCTGATAAGGACTGGTAGAAGTCGCGATAATTTCCGCAACAACACTATCACCATCTTTAAATGCTTGATTCGGTGTCAATGTAACAATGAAATAATCTGTATTTGAATCATGGTAGATAGTTCCCTTTTCTTTGGTACTACTACAAATAATCGTATCAGAACAGTTCAAACTCACTTCATATTCAATATCACTATTACTTTTTAACTCACTATTTTTAAAACTATTTACATTGACAACAATTTGATATGGGTCAACCCCATTCCAATAATCCAAAGAATAATAAGCACCATCTACAGTTAATTTATCACTTTCAAAATAAAAGTTTTGTGTTCTGAAATAAAAGTCTAACACTTTGTGATAAACATATCTTCCTAAAGCAAAACCAATGGTTAAAAAAACACAAATACCAACAATAAGAAAAACACGACGTTGAAATCGGGTTAATTTCTTAATTCTTATTTTTCTCATGTTTCATGGTTCCTCTATATTTTCTTATAAAAAAGATAAACGCAATGGTAATAGGAAGTATAATTAACACAGGATATCCAATCTTACTTGTAAATAATAGATAACAATATCCTAAGAAAGGTATTGCCGTAATATGATTTACTTCTCCAATTAAATATTCACTTGATAGAAAAAGTCCATCTTGAATCACATAAGTATACTCATTCTTATTTGTTTTCATCACATCTTCAACGCGTTCCAAAGTACCTTCATGTTTCCCTTGTTTTGTATTGTAATAGATAATTTCATCGTTCTTTTTTACTTGCTCTTTCTTTTTTACAGCAATTAATAAATCTCCCTTATTAAAAGAACCAACATCTTTTTTAAGTCCCATAATGGTTACATCACCGATTTGACTACTAGAAAATTGATTAAAAGTAAACAAGAAAAAAGTAGTAGCGAATACCAACAACATATAAC
>USRP01000013.1 GCA_900557185.1 uncultured Mycoplasmatota bacterium | reverse complement strand
AAAATGTAAACAGTAGGAGACTAGGTGATAGATATGAGAAATACAAACTTTGTTAGCCAAAAGTTACCATGGGGGGGGGTATTTAAGTAATCATACCCTATATTTCTCATACTATTTTAACGATTTAATTTATTTTAAAATATTCAAAAAGTTGTTTTCATAGTGGAAGCAACTTTTTTGTGCTTAGCAAATAAAGCAAAAATACGTAGTGTAAAATACCTAGAAAACCTATATAAATCAACGAATAATTGTGATAAGATGAAGGAAAGGTAAGGAATAGTAATATGAGAAAAGTAGAAAGAAAGAGAAAAAATCCAGAGGTTAGAAAATATTATTTGGTAGGTAGTTTATGTATCGCTATCTTTCTAATGTTAGAAATTGGATATGCAGTATTAAGTCAGCAGTTAGATATCAATGGACAGGAAATGTTGGGTTAGTTAGTGTGAATGATTTTTTAAGGGCAAGCACAAATCCTAATTGTACTTCTATTTCAGATCAATATGATATAGAAAGTGGAACATCTTCTCCTTTATGTAATCAAAATTATTTATTGAATATTCTAGATGATGGACATGGTTATTGGACTATATCTCCTGCATTTTCATATTATCTTCTTAATACAACAGAGGTTTGGGCTATTTTTAATAATTATCGTTTTTCTGGAGTAGGAGCTGTACTTTGGACTGCTGCTGAATCATTGGATGTTTACCCAGTTCTCTATTTGAAATCCACTATCCAAATCACCGGAGGAGCCGGCACCAAATCAAATCCATACATCATTGGTTAATTTAGAAAATAGTGGGAAGACCACTATTTTTGTTTTCAAAAAATAAAATTTATAATATAATCGTAGTAGGGGGAAGTATTATGAATGTAAGAATGTGGGTTATGGAAAATTTCAGCGATGAAAAATTTCAAATTATGGATGATGTAGAATTATTTGAACTGTTATGTAATATTGCTACAGGATCTCATAATTATTTTGAATATTGTGATGAGACAGATTTAGAAAAATTGATAGAATTAAATATTGTTGGTTTAGAATTAGAAAAGTTATGGCAAATGTCAGGTCAGTTAGAATATGTATTCTGTTATTACTTATCTTTTTTACCAACGGTATTTACAGAAGAACAAATACATGCGAATTTAACACTCGATCAACCGGTACCGTTTGTGGAAAATTTTGATAAGTTGATTGAGGAATTTGATTTGGCGGATGAAGAAAAGTTAAAGTCAATGACAAGTTTTCGTGTGGCTTGTATGCAACAACAAGTACGTAATAATTTTGTACTTCGTTATAATGAACAATGTAAAAATGAAGGATATGATGATTTATTTACTTTAGAACCAGCACTTGTGGAGAAAGATATTATGGATGAAAGTGAGTATGTTTCGGTATATGATGTATATTATGGGGTGAGGGAAATACCGAAGATGTATCATTATCCAATCTTTTTAAAGAGTAATAATCGTTATATTTATCAAGATCATCAAGTATATAAGCAATTTCAAGATATTCCATATTTAAATACTTATTTAGTAGAGTTGTTTCCTTCTGACTATTCTAGAGTGAAGATTATTCCTTATCAAGATTATGAAAAACAAAGAGATGAAGATTATGTACATATTATGCCATTGATTGATATTATAAAAGATACACAAAAGTATTTAGAAAAAGATTTAGAATTAAATTGGAGAGATAAGTGGGGATATCAATTTCAAATTCAATATTTTTTATCTAGGATTACCGAAGATGATATGATTATGGTAAATGATTTGTTGGGGTTTGCTGATTTCTTTGCTTTCTGTTATGAATATTCTTATGATATATATTCAGATTTTGAATTTGATCAGAAAACGATGCGATTAGTTCCTAAAAATTAAAAGTGCTTTGCACTTTTTTCTTTGTTTTATAGAAAAGTAAGAAAAAAACGTGTTATAATATCTATGTTGTAAAAAGAAAGGACGATTGGATGAAAACGCTATATAAAGATCAAGTAAAACATGTTGCGAAATTAGCGCGTCTTCGTTTAGATGAAAAAGAAGTTGATAAATATGAAGTCGCATTAAATCAAATATTAGATGAAATTGAGAAGATTGAGAATGTAGAATTAACGACCAATCAAGAGTTAATTGCTCCAACTACAAATCATGATTTATTTTTTCAAGATACTGTAAAAGATGAGTTAGAAAGAAAGACTGTATTAGAAGCATGTGGTGTAGATGATACCCATGAGTATATAGAAGTACCAAAGGTGATTGCTGATGAAGAGAACTAATTATTTAGAGAAGAGTTTTAAAGAGTTAAATGAACTATTAAAGAAAAAAGAGATTACACCAACCATGCTTGTTGAAGAAGCATTTGCTCGTATTGAAGAAAGTGACTTGAATGCTTTTATTACATTAAATAAAGAAGAGGCTTTGAAAGAAGCGAAAGAATTAGAGAGTATGGAAGTAGATAATGTGTTATTTGGACTTCCAATTGCGATAAAAGATAATATTACAACAAAAGATTTAAGAACGACTTGTGCTTCTCATATGTTAGAAGATTTTGTACCAGTGTATGATGCCACTGTTGTATCAAAATTAAAAGAGAAACACATGATTATTATCGGTAAAACGAATATGGATGAGTTTGCTATGGGGTCTACTGGGGAGACGAGTTATTTTGGAGATATTTTAAATCCATGGAATAAGAAGTTAGTACCAGGTGGAAGTAGTAGTGGGAGTGCTGCTAGTGTTAGTGCCAGATTAGTAACATCTGCTCTTGGTAGTGATACTGGGGGAAGTATTCGTCAACCTTCTAGTTTTTGTGGAATTGTCGGATTAAAACCAACTTATGGTAGAGTGAGTCGTTATGGGTTAATTGCGTTTGGTTCTAGTTTAGATCAGATTGGACCAATGACAAAGAATGTAGAAGATAATGCGATTTTATTGAATGCGATTGCTGGTGTCGATGAGAATGATTATACTTCAAAAGATTTAGAAGATGATTTTACTTCTTATTTGGGACGTGATATGAAAGATTTAAAGATTGCGGTTCCGACTTATTTTATGAGTGATAAAGTAGATGAGGAAGTACGTGAAAAGGTATTGGAAGTTGTTCATCATTTGATGAAACAAGGATGTATCATTGATGAGATTGATATCCCTTATTTAGAGTATGCGATTCCTCTTTATCAGATTATTGGACTAGGAGAAGCTAGTAGTAATTTAGCTCGTTATGATGGTGTGAAATACGGTTATAAGACGAAAGAATACGATAGTTTAGAAGATATGTATGAGAAGACGAGAAGTGAAGGATTTGGAGAAGAAGTAAAGAGACGTATTATGATTGGAACGTTTATGTTAAGTGGGGAGAATGCCAATCAGTATTATCACAAAGCTTTAAAAGTAAGAGAAATGTTAACCGATGGATTTAGAAAAGCATTTGAGAAATACGATTTAATCATTGGTCCAACGAATACGAATGTGGCATATCCATTAGGACAAAAGGGTGATGATGCTTTAAAGAGTTTCTATGATGATATTTTAACGATTCCAGTGAATATGGCAGGACTTCCAGCGATGAGTTTACCAATTGGCTTTACAAAAGAACATCTACCAATTGGACTTCATATCATTGCTTCTTATTTTGAGGAAGGTAAGATTTATACCCTTGCTTCTTATTTGGAAAAAGAGTTGAATCTTTCACTAAATCCAGAGAAAAAGGAGGAAGAGACATGCTAGTACCGACAATTGGAATTGAAGTACACGTTGAGTTAAAGAGTAAAGCAAAGGTGTATTCAACGGCGAAGAATGAGTTTAGTTATGAACCAAATACGAATGTGACTTTAATTGATTTAGGTTATCCAGGAACACTTCCAAAACTAAATCGTGAAGTGGTAGATATGGCTTTAAGAGCTGCTTTAGCACTTCATTGTGAGATTAGTAAAGATATGCATTTTGATCGTAAGAACTACTTTTATCCTGATTTACCAAAGGGATATCAAATTACGCAGAGTATGACACCAATTGGTCATGATGGATATTTAGAGATTGAAGTAGATGGAAAAAAGAAACAAATTGGAATTGAGAGAATTCATATTGAAGAAGATACTTGTAAGAGTATTCATAGTGATCATGGAACACTTCTTAACTTTAACCGTGCTGGAGTACCACTTGTTGAGATTGTATCAAAACCAGTGATTGAAACACCAGAAGAAGCAGTTTTATACTTAGAAAAATTAAGAGAGACACTTCTTTATTTAGGAATTAGTGATGTGAAGATCGAAGAGGGAAGTATGCGTTGTGATGCGAATATTTCTCTACGTGAAGAACATACAGATTCTTTTGGTACGAAGTGTGAGATTAAAAATATTGGATCTATTCACAATGTTGGAATCAGTCTTCATTATGAAGAGAAACGTCAACGTGAGATTTTAGAAAATGGGGGAGAAATTCTTCATGAAGAGACAAGACGTTTTGATGATAAAACAGGTAAGACGATTTTGATGCGTACCAAAGAAACAGGAAATGACTATCGTTATTTCCCTGAACCAGATCTACCAATGATTCATTTAAGTGATGAAGAAATTGAAAAAGCAAAGAAGTCTCTACCAGTGATGCCAGATGAATTAAGAGAGAAGTATCGTGAACTTGGTTTAAATGACAACCAGATGAAAACAATTATTGCCAATCGTATGATTTGTGAGTATTACGAGAAAGTAAGAGCAAATACAGATGCGGTTGTACTAGCCAATTATTTAACCGGCGATATTCTATCCTATATGAACCGAGAGAAAATCTCTGTAGAAGAATTAAAACTTTCTAGAGAAGAGTTAGAAACATTTGTCAATCGTATGGCCAAGAAAGAGTTCTCATCAAAACAAGGAAAAGAATTATTAAATGAACTTCTTGAAAATGGTGGAACTGTAGAAGAAGCAGTTAAAAAATTAGGAATCGCGCAAATTAGTGATAGTGGAGCAATTGAAGAAATTGTTAAGAAAATTGTTGAAAATAACCCAGATAGTGTCAAAGATTATAAAGAAGGAAAAGATCGTGCGATTAAGTTCTTAATGGGACAAGTAATGAAGGAAACAAAAGGACAAGCCAATCCAAAAATGGCCATGGATATATTACAAAAGGAGTTATCAAAATAACTCTTTTTTGTCTGTTATCCAATATAAAATATAAAAATAAGAGATGTTAAATAGATATTTGTAAAATGCATAAAATTATAGTATAATAAGTCCAGTAATGAAAATGATATTGAGGTGAAGAAATTTGAAGGATTTTGTAAAGTTAGTGAAAAAAAATAAAAAAGTTTCTATCGTAATTGGCGTAGTATTACTTGTTATTATTTTATTTTTCTTATTGAAAGGTTGGGTTTTCCCAGACTTTTCTAAAAGTTTATATGGAGATCGTCTAGATGGAATTGAAGATGTTCCAATTGAAAAGAGTCAAGTGACAGAATTAGAAGATAAAATCAAAGAAAATGATTATGTAGAAAATGTTGAATATCGTCTTCAGGGACGTCTTGTCAATGTTGAAGTAGAAGTTTCTAAAGATGCTGATAAGACAAAAGTAAAGGAACTTGCGAATGTATTATTAGATACATTTACAAGTGAACAAAAGAAATATTATGATTTACAAATCTTTATTAGTTCTAGTGACTATGCAATTAATTATATTGGTTATAAGCATAAATCAAGTGATGCTTTTGCTTGGACCAATAACGAGTAAGGTGGTAATATGAAAAACAAAAAAATCATATTGTGGAGTGTTGTGATTCTTCTTTGTTTGGCCATTGGAGGAGGAATTTTTTACTACTTCTATAATGAGAATTCTAAGACAACGTTAACATTGGCTGAAAAACAATGGATTGAAAATAATAAAAATAAAGTATTCGATATTGGAGTTATGAACGATGTACTTGTTTTTACTCATGAAGGAAAAGGTGTCTTTTTCGACTTTCTAACGGATTTAGAGGAGAATACAGAGTTAGAGTTTAATGAACTATCATATGAAAGAGGAGAAGAATCTACTGCTTCTTATCAATTTCGTACAGTAGAAAAACCTGGTAAAAAAGACATCGTATTCTATGAAGATAATTATGCGATATTAACGACAGATAAAGAAAAATACAATAATTTAAAAGAGCTAAGTGGAAAGACATTTGGTGTTTTAAAAAGTGATGTTGCCAATGCGACAAAATATTTAGATGGGGCAAGTGATATTAAATTACAACCATTTGAAGATGCCGAAGAAATGATTTCATCATTACAAAAAGAAGATAATTCTCTAAATGGAATTATTCTTCCAAAACTTCATTATTTAAAAGAAATATTAGAATCAAAGGAATTAAATATCGCCTATAATATTGCTAGTTATAAAACAAATTATGTTTTAACGGTAGGTGATGATAACCGTCTGAATAATATTTTAGAGAAATATAGTAAGAAATGGTTAAAAGAATCTTTTGCTGATTCTTATCATGAAAATTTCAATAATGCTTTTTTCTCATATACGGATTATTCAGAAAATGATCGTGCGAAATTCCAAGGAAAACGTTATACATATGGATTTGTAGAGAATATTCCATTTGATACGATTATGAGTGGAAAATTACTAGGAATGAATAGTAATTTGATTAAGGAATTTTCTGATTTAAGTGATATTGAAATTAGTTTTAAAGAGTTTGATAATTATACGGAATTAGTAAATGCATTTAATGCCAATGATGTAGACTTCTTCTTAGAGTTTACACCACGTACAAATTATAAAATGGATGTGGAAAGAACAGTTTCTCCATATCATGAGGAAATTGTGATTGCTTCTTTATTAGAAGATAATGTAGTCATTCAAAATTTATATGCATTAGAAGATCAAGAAGTTGCTGTGGTATCAGGAACAAAGATTGAGACAATGCTTAAGAAGTATAATATTCGTACGAAAGGTTATAATAATGTTGAAGCATTATTAGATCATGTCAGTCAAAATCCATATTTTGCCATTGATTATAATACATATAAATATTATGAGAAGAGCAAGTTAAAAGATTATAAGATTGATTATTTATTTGATTTAAATGATAATTATCGTTTTGTAGTTCGTGATATTAAAGATAATCGTGTCTTTGAAGACTATTTAGATTTCTATTTATCATTCGTTGAAGAAAATAATATTATGAATCAAAGCTATGAACAGTTATTCTTACATAAACAATCATATTTTATTCGTAATTTAATTATTTTAGTAGGGGGATTTAGTGCCATTGCGATTGGTTACTTCATCTATAAGAAGATTAAATCTCGTGAAAAACAAAAAATTGTAATTGGTAAAAATGATAAGTTACAATATATCGATATGTTAACATCATTAAAGAATCGTACTTATTTAAATGATAATATGAAAACATGGGATGAATCTGGTATTTACCCACAGGCAATTATTGTTGTTGATTTAAATAATGTTGCTTATGTTAACGACAACTATGGACATACTGAAGGAGATAACTTAATTAAAGAAGCGGCAAATAAATTAATTACAACACAAATTGAAAACAGTGAGATTATGCGTACCAATGGAAATGAGTTCTTAATCTATTTGGTTGGATATGAAGAAAAACAAGTAGTTTCTTATATTCGTAAATTAAATAAAGAATTTAAAGATATTTCTCATGGCTTTGGTGCTGCCATTGGTTATAGTATGATTACTGATGCGATTAAAACAATTGATGATGCGATTAATGAAGCAACACAAGATATGAAAAATAATAAAGAAGAAAATAATGCATAATATAAGAGGGATTGTATGAAACAATTAAAGAGGTTGATTGGTAGATTATTTGAGTTGATAGGAAAAGAAGAAATGCGAGTTTTGCCTGGGCATATCGCATTTTTCTTAGTACTTTCTTTAGTTCCAATTATCACTCTAGTTGGAATCATTGCCTCTTTTTTTCATGTTTCTATTGCCGAATTTGTCAGTGCTATGACAAATACATTACCAAAGGAAATTTCGAGTATGATTTTACCATTTATTGCTGGTAAAGGTGTCGATATGAATGTTATCTTTTTCATGATTATCGGTTTTCTTTTAGCAAGTAATGGTTGTCATGCGATTATTGATGCGACAGATACACTTTATAAAATAGATCATGAAGATTATATTAGTACACGTATTAAAGCAGTTTTCTTAACCATATTATTAGTAGGATTATTTTTATTTACGTTAGTTATTTTAGCGTTTGGTAATACAATCCTACAGACGATTCAAAACTTTGGTGTCTTAGGTGATCTTGGCGATACCATTTATCAAATTTTTATTCTATTGAAATGGCCAGTTGCTTTTATCCTAGTATATTTAATTATTAAATTAATTTATACACTAGCTCCAGATAAGAATATTAAAAGTCGTTATATGACAAGAGGAGCAGTATTTACATCTTTAGGATGGATTTTAGTTACTGCAATCTATTCTTATTATGTCAATCATTTTGCTAATTATGACATATTTTACGGTGGTTTATCTAACTTAATTATTATGATGATGTGGATTTATATCATTGCTTATATTTTTGTGATTGGAATAGCTATCAATGTTGAGACTTATGAAAGAGTGGTAAAGATTTCTAATCATAAAACAGAGATAGATGAACATAGTAATTAAGGGATATATATTATTACCATATATATCTTTAGGTAGATTACATTACAGTACCGAAATTAGTTTCAGTGGAACTAGTACGTACTATTTAGGTAATGTCTCCTTGTTCGTTGTACTTTTATTAGTAAAAAGCGAGAAACACTCGCTTTTTTTGTTTGACAATTTTTTGCAGTTTATAATATGATACTGTTATAGAGATAGGAGTTGTTATATGAAGTATGATGATTTAATTTTAGCGCATGCAAAATATGGAACAAGTAGAGAAGATATTGTCAAAAGATTAGGATATGATCGTATTTCTTCTTATGTTGTGGTTGCACCTTGGTGGAAACATACAATATTTGAAAATCATAACTTACAAGTAGAACAAATTACAGATAATTTATATCACATTACTGGTGAAAATATTGAATTCTCTTTCTTAGAATTACAAATGATCGGTGCTTCTGCTGTTTTAGAATCCATCTTACCACTTGGACTTACGAAATGTAAAAAGCTTTTATTTATTGGCTCTGCTGGAGCTTTAAGTGAAGAAATAGCAATTGGTGATATTGTTATTCCTAATTATTCTATTTGTGGTGATGGAGCATCTAGATATATGAATTCTAATTTAGAAGATGAATTTTTAAAGAGAGAATATCCGTATGGAAAGTTTGTCGATGAAGTTGTAGATTGTTGTCAAAGAGTTTATGGCAAAAGTATAGTTCTTCCTAATTATTCTGTCGATACGATTTTCGCTCAATTTTATGCGATTCCTAAGATTTTAGAAACGGGAGCTAAGACAATTGAAATGGAAACAGCAGCTGTATTCAAAGCCAGTCAGTTAATGCAGATTCCCACATCAGCACTATTTGTAATTTCCGATAATACAATTACGAATAAATCATTATATAGTGGTAGAAGTCAAAAAGAACAAGAGTATAGACATTATATTAGAAATACTATGATTCCTAATATTATCATTGAATTATTGAAAGAAAAATAACAAAAGGGGAGTATGTTGTATGAAAGAAAAATTTAAAAATTATTTAGAACAGGATCATCAGTTCGATAGAGTGACTTTGTTAGGTATTTTTAGCTTAATGATAGTCATTACTGGTGTATTTGGATGGATTTATGAATTTATATTTTATTTTATAAACAGTGGAATGACACAGTTTTATTATCGTGGTGGTAATTTCTTGCCATGGATTAATATCTATGCTATTGGAGCAATATCTATTTATTTTCTCACATATAAGAAAAGAAAGAATCCATTTTTTGTCTTTTTTGTCAGTTTGATTACATGTGGTATTTTAGAATATTTTGCCGGTTGGTTTATGTATGAGTTTTGGGATGGACTTAGATGTTGGGATTATAATTCTGAAATATGGAATTTTGGTAATATCAATGGCTTTGTCTGTCTTAGAAGTGTCTTATTTTTTGGATTATGTAGTTTACTTTTAATGTATGTCATTGTTCCATTTTGTTTTTATCTAGCTAAGAAAATGAATCGCAAAGTATTTTTAACAATCAGTTTCACATTGGCTTTTATCTTCTTATTTGATGAATTATATAATTTAATCTTTGCTAGAATACTATCTTTACCGAGAGCTTCGGATATTTATAAAAAGCTGGGATTTCATTATATTTACTTTTAGAAATGTTTTGCATTTCTTTTTTTTGTGAATTTGACAAAAAAGTAAATTTATACTATGATAACGCACATTGAAAAGGGGGAAGTACGATGCCATATTATTGTACCGATGAATTTATTAGTAGATTGAAAGAATTATTGGGAGAAGAAAGATTTTTAGAAGAAAAAGAAATCGCCAATGCGATTATTAAAAATAATTACGATGAGATTTCTGTATTGGATATTTCTAGACAAACAGAGATGACAAATACAGAGAAGAGAGTATTATGTTCTTATTATGTACTCCAACAACATATTCCTTATATGAGTCGTGTTCAACACGTAAGGGGTATGAAACAAAGTACATTAGCAAATCAAACACTTACTGATTCTAATTTACAAAACGATGAATCACTAAGAAGTTATGCGAATAGAAAAGGGGAGTTAGTATATTATGCTATGGCAATGGAACAGTATCAGGACTGGAATCAATATTGTAGGTCATGTTATGATGAGTCGTTTGAAGATCATGTATTACAAGCAACAGCTAACTACGGGAATAAGCAAAAATCACTAAAACGTAGTGAAAGACATATATAATGATTGACAAATACACTCTTTGGTGTTATATTACTGGTAGACACGAAAGGGTGTTTTTATTTTGAATAAAAACATAATATATGGTAGGTGAAAAAATGGGAAAATTAAAGAAGTTTTTGATCGATGTCAAAAAGGAAATGAAGAAAGTACGTTGGCCAAATCGTAAAGAGTTATTTACTTATTCTGCAGCAACAATTTTGTTTATTACATTTTTTGGAGTATTTTTCTCTGTAACGGATTTTGTATTAGCGTTTGTGAAAACAATAGGAGCGTAGGTGAATTATGGATAAAGAATGGTATGTAGTAAATACTTATTCTGGGCATGAGAATAAGGTAAAAGAAAAGTTAGAAATGCGTGCTAGTACAATGGGGATGGAAGATTATATTTTCCGTGTAGTTGTACCAGAACAAACTGAAGTAGAAGTAAAAGATGGACAAAAGAAAGAAAAAGTAAAGAAAATGTTTCCAGGTTATATTTTAGTGGAAATGATTATGACAGATGAGGCTTGGTTTATTGTCAGAAATACACCAGGTGTTACTGGATTTATCGGTTCTAGTGGTAAGGGAGCAAAACCATTCCCATTAACACCACAAGAAGTAGATAAAATTTTAGGTAGTATGGGTATGAGTCGTCTTGAAATTGGTAGTGAACTAAATGTCGATGATTCTGTTAAGGTAATTAGTGGACCTTTCTCTGGTATGTTTGGAAAGGTAAAGAGTATCGATACTCAAACTGGTCAGTTAGAAGTGTCTCTTGATCTTTTTGGACAAGAGACAATTGTCGAACTAACTGTCGGAGAAATCGAGAAGACTGCGTAAGAAAACTGTTTACAAATAAATACATTTGTGATATTATGAATACGCTATATTATTTTAATATAGATTTTAGTGGGAGCGAATGTAAGCGGACGCGTTTTACCACTCGCGAAAAAAATATAGGAGGTGTTTTTCGTGGCAAAGAAAATAGCAAAGATGATTAAATTACAAATTCCAGCTGGAAAAGCAACACCAGCGCCACCAGTAGGAACTGTTTTAGGACCTGCAGGAATTAATTTACAGGAATTCTGTACAAAATATAATGACGCAACTAGAGATAAAATGGGTGATATTTTACCAGTTGAAATTTCAGTATATGAAGATAGAAGTTTTGATTTTGTAATTAAGACTCCACCAGCTGCTTTCTTAATTAAGAAGTATGCGAAAATTAATAAAGGAGCTAGTAAAGGATCTAGCGAAACTGTTGCTACATTAACAAAAGACCAATTACGTGAAATTGCTGAAACGAAATTACCTGATTTAAATGCATATGATGTAGAAGGTGCAATGAAAATCGTTGAAGGTACTGCACGTAATATGGGTGTTAAGATCGAAGACTAATTAATAAATTATAAATATACATATAGGGTAACCTATGTGGAAGGAAATGTCCGCTTGTACCACATAAGGAGGAATGAAGGATGAAGAAAAGTAAAAGATATGTAGAAGCTCTTTCAAAAGTTGAAAAAGGGAAACTATATACAAAAGAAGAAGCAGTAAAACTTGCTAAAGAAACTGCTACAGCAAACTTTGATTCAACAATAGAAGTTGCAATTCGTCTAAACTTAGACACAAAAAAAGCTGATCAACAATTAAGAGGTGCGATTGTACTTCCTAATGGAACTGGAAAAACAAAGAAAGTATTAGTTATCGCTCGTGGAGAAGCTGCTAAGGCTGCAAAAGAAGCTGGTGCTGATTACGTAGGAGATACTGATATGATCGAAAAAATCCAAAAAGAAAATTGGTTTGATTTCGATACAATGATTGCAACTCCAGATATGATGCCTGCTTTAGGTAAGATTGGTAAATTACTTGGACCTAAAGGTTTAATGCCAAACCCTAAAACTGGTACTGTTACATTAGATACAAAGAAAGCTGTAGAAGATGTGAAAAAAGGACGTGTAGAATACCGTGCTGATTCATTTGGTATTGTACATGTTATGATTGGTAAAGCTTCATTTGAAGAAGCAAAATTACTAGAAAATTTAAATGCATTTGTATCAGTGATTCTAAGAAGTAAACCTGCAACTGTAAAAGGAACTTATGTAAAAAGCATTAGTTTATCTTCTACAATGGGTCCTGGAATTAAAGTTGATACAAATAGTTTTGACAATTAATGATTGCTATGATATAATGTAATCGTCAATTTGAATTTAGTGCCGTAGACAGCGGGAGCGAAAGCTTAAAAAATTATCCTGCCGAGGAACTTTTAATAAAGTTTTGAAGTGTCTTGCGGTATTGTCGTAAGACACTTTTATTACGCACTATAAAAGACAAGAGAAAGAGAGGCGAAAGAGATGGCAAATCAAAAAATTCTCGAAAAGAAACAAGCGATTGTAGATGAAATTTCAGAGAAAGTAAAAAATGCTGGTAGTGTTATTTTATTTGAATACTCTACACTTACAGACGCTGATTTAAAAGAACTACGTCGTAACTTAAGAGAATCTGGTTCAGAGTTAAAAATCTATAAGAATACATTAGCTCGTCGTGCATTCGATGCATTAAAGTATGATTTAGATGCTGAACTAGTTGGACCAAAAGCAATTGCGTTTGGACCAGATGCAGTTGCACCAGTAAAAGCTTTAAATGATTTTTCAAAATCACATGAAGCATTAGTAATTAAAGCCGGAATTGTTGACGGTGAAATTACAGACTTAGAAACATTACATAAACTTGCAAATGTACCATCAAGAGATGTACTATTAACACAATTAGCTGCAGGACTTATGGGTGTTGTAAGAGACCTTTCTATTTCTTTAGATTTATATAGTAAAGATTTAGAAAAAGCTGAGTAAGAAAATTAAAGGAGGAATATAAAATGGCAAAATTAACAAGAGATGAATTCATTAGTGCTTTAAAAGAAATGACTATTCTTGAAGTAAAAGATTTAGTTGATGCAATGAAAGAAGAATTTGGAGTAGATCCAAGCGCTGTTGCAGTTGCTGCTGCACCACAAGCTGGAGCTGCTGCTGAAGAAGGACCAAGTACTGTAAATGTTACTTTAACAAGTGCTGGTGCTAACAAGATTGCAGTTATCAAAATCGTTCGTGATGTAACTGGTCTTGGACTTAAAGAAGCAAAAGCTATCGCTGACAACGGTGGAGTTGTTAAAGAAAATGTTAACACTGATGAAGCTAATGAATTAAAAGCTAAGTTCGAAGAAGCTGGAGCTACTATCGAATTAAAATAAGACAAATAATATATGAAAAATAGCCTGTACTTTTTGTATGGGCTTTGCTCGTATATAAATAGGAGGATATTTTGGGACATTATTTTACAAATGATGAACAGTTAAAATCACAAGAAATGACCCACCAAGTTATAGTTCGTAATGTCGATTTATCGCTTATTACGGATCATGGAGTCTTCTCTAAAAAGGGATTAGACTTTGGAACTCGTACTTTGTTAGAAAGTATTCCTATGGATACAATACACGGAAAAGTATTAGACTTTGGGTGTGGCTATGGACCTATTGGAATTTTTTTAAAAAAGTATAATCGAGATTTAGACATTCACATGATTGATATTAATAAGAGAAGTCTTAATTTGGCTTTGAAAAATGCTATATTAAACGACGTAGTCGTTAATATCTATGAAAGTGATATGTATCAAAATGTAAGTGAAACATTCGATTACATTGTTACAAATCCACCCATTCGAGTGGGCAAAAAGATATTATATGAAATTTTAAAAACAGCAAAAGAACACCTGAAAAAAGGGGGAGCAATTTACTTTGTAATACATAAAGATCAAGGTGCAAAAAGTGTTATGAGAGATATGGAAGAAGAATATGAGGTATCACTTGTTGCAAAAAATAAAGGTTTTTATGTAATTTGTTTAAAAGTCAATTGACAATTTGCGCACATTAGCGTAAAATTATAAATTGGCTACATGTATTTTGTCGATGGGAAATACATGATATGGTTTAATATAGTTATAGGGGTGAAGGAATGGCTTACACAGTTACAAAATTTGGGGATCACCGAGAAAGACGCAATTATGCGAAGACAAAGAATGCAATTCAACTTGGTAATTTACTAGAAATTCAAAAAAAGAGTTATGACTTATTCATGACAGAGGGGATTAAAGAAGTATTTGATGATATTTTTCCAGTAGAAAGCTTTACTGGAAATCTTTCGCTTGAATTTGGCGAATACTCATTTGATGAACCTCGCTATTCTATTAAAGGATGCAAAGAAAAGAATGCAACTTATGCTGCACCTTTAAAAGTAGAAGCAAGACTTTTTAACCAAGAAACGGGAGAAGTCAAAGAACAAGAGATTTATTTAGGGGACATGCCTATTATGACAGAAAGTGGTACTTTCATCATCAATGGGGCAGAACGTGTTATTGTATCACAATTAGTTCGTTCTCCAAGCGTTTATTTTGGACGTGAAATTGATAAGAATGAACGTTTAGTGATTACATCACAATTAATTCCAACACGTGGAACATGGCTAGAATATGAACTAGATGCCAGAGATGTTATCTATGTTCGTATTGATCGTACTCGTAAAGTACCTATTACAACATTACTTCGTGCATTAGGACTTTCTAACGATGAAGATATTTTAGATTTATTCTGCGTAGATGGAAAAGATGAAGCTGGATATCTTACAAAGACGATTGAAAAAGATACTAATAAAAATACCGATGAGGCATTAATTGATATTCATTCAAAATTAAGACCAGGAGAACCATCTACATTAGATAGTGCGAAGAACCAATTAATTTCTAGATTCTTCGATTCATTCCGCTATGAACTTGCGAAAGTAGGACGTTATAAATTTAATCGTAAATTAAATATTATGGATCGTCTACTTGGATGCCGTGTTGCGGAAGATATTAAAGATGGCAAAGAAGTTGTTTTAAAAGCAGGAGAAACTGTTACAAAAGATAATATGGAGGTAGTTGCAAATGCAATGAAAAATGGCTTCGGAGTAACAGAAGTATTGATTAATCGTGACTTAGATACTTATGATAAAGTACAAGTTGTAAAAGTATATTCTAAGAAAAATCCAGATGTTGTTGTTAAAATCATTGGTAATGATCAATCAATTCAAGAAAAACGTTTAACAATTTCTGATGTTTATGCAAGTGTTTCTTATTATTTAAATTTACTAGATGGAATTGGAAGTTTCGATGAAATCGATCACTTATCAAACCGTCGTGTTCGTCAAGTAGGGGAACTTTTACAAAATCAATTCCGTATTGGAATTAGTCGTATTGAACGTGTAATTCGTGATCGTATGTCTACACAAGAGATTACAGAAGTAACACCAAAATCATTAATTAATATTAGACCACTTACGGCAAGTATTAAAGAATTCTTTGGTAGTAGTCAGTTATCACAATTCATGGATCAAACAAACCCAGTTGCTGAACTTACAAATAAAAGACGTTTATCTAGCTTAGGACCTGGAGGATTATCTCGTGATCGTGCTGGTATGGAAGTACGTGACGTTAACCCATCTCACTATGGACGTCTATGTCCAATTGAGTCACCAGAAGGACCTAACATTGGACTTATTACTTCATTATCAAGTTATGCAAGAGTGAATGAATATGGATTTATTATGACTCCATATCGTAAAATTGATCATTGTAAATTAACAGATGAAATTACTTACATGACTGCTGATGAAGAATTAGATTATTATATCGCACAACCAACTGTTACAGTGAAAGACGATATGATTATGGATGATAAGATTCCTGCTCGTTATCAAGGAGAAAACGTAATTGTTAAAAAAGAACAAGTAGATTATATGGACGTTTCTCCACAACAAGTTGTATCTATTACAACAAGTGGAATTCCATTCTTGGAGCATGACGATGGAAAACGTGCCCTAATGGGTTCTAACATGCAACGTCAAGCAATTCCACTATTAAAAGCTGAAGCACCACGTGTAGGTACAGGAATTGAAGCAATTGCTGCAAGAGATTCTGGAGCAGTTGTACTTGCCAAAGCAGATGGTGTTGTAGAATATGTAGATGGTCGTAAAATTATGATCAAAACAGTTGGTAAGACAGATACTTATTACTTAAATGGTTTTGAAAGAAGCAATAATGGAACTTGTTACCATCAAACACCAATTGTAAGAAAAGGTGACAAAGTTCATGCTGGTGAAGTTATCGCCGATGGACCATCAATCGATAAAGGAGAACTTGCTCTTGGTAAGAACGTAACCGTTGCTTTCATGAACTTCAATGGTTATAACTACGAGGATGCAGTTATCTTAAATGAACGTTTAGTAAAAGATGATGTTTATACATCTATTCATATTTCTGTTCATGATATTGAATGTCGTGATACGAAACTTGGACCTGAAGAGTTTACTCGTGATATTCCAAATGTCGGAGAAGAAGCACGTAAGAACTTAGATGAAAATGGTATTATTCGTATTGGTACAGAAGTAAAAGATGATGATATCTTAGTAGGTAAAGTTACACCTAAAGGTATGGCTGAACTTACAAGTGAAGAAAAATTATTACACGCAATCTTTGGAGAAAAGACACGTGAAGTAAGAGATACTTCTCTTCGTGTACCACATGGTGGAGAAGGTATTGTTCACGATATTAAAATCTTTACAAAGGAAAACTCTGATGAGTTACCTGCTGGAGTAAGTAAAATTATTCGTGTATACATCGCACAAAAACGTAAGATTAGTGTTGGTGATAAGATGGCTGGACGTCATGGTAATAAAGGTGTTATTTCCCTTATTTTACCAGAGGAGGATATGCCATACTTACCAGATGGTAGACCAGTGGATATTATTTTAAACCCACTAGGAGTTCCATCTCGTATGAACTTAGGACAAATCCTAGAAATGCATTTAGGATATGCCGCACAATCATTAGATATTCATGTTGCAACACCAGTATTTGATGGTGCAACAAGAGAAGAAATTATCGATGCTTTAAAAGAAGCAGGACTTCCAGAAGATGGAAAAGAATGGTTACGTGATGGACGTACTGGTGAATTATTCGATAACCGTATTGGTGTCGGAGTTATGTATATGATTAAACTTCACCACATGGTTGACGATAAATTACACGCTCGTTCTACTGGACCATACTCACTTGTTACACAACAACCTCTTGGAGGAAAAGCTCAAATGGGTGGACAACGTTTCGGAGAAATGGAAGTATGGGCACTTTATGCTTATGGTGCAGCACATGTACTTCAAGAAATGATGACGATTAAATCAGATGATGTCGTTGGTCGTGTAAAAGTATATGAAGCACTTGTCAAAGGAACACCAATCCCACCAAGTAGTATTCCAGAATCATTTAGAGTATTAATGAAAGAATTCCAAGCACTTGGACTTGATATTACAATCTTAAATGATAAGGGAGAATTTAAAGAGTTAAAAGACTTAGAAGAGGAAGAAAAAGATATCTACTTAACAAATGAAGAAGTAGAGAAAGAACCAATCACAGAAAAAGAATTGGAATTAGATGCTATTGAAAACGATGAACAAGTAGAAGAAGAGTTTGAAGATACCATCGATGAAGAAGAAAATTTAGATGATTTAGAAGGTCCTACAGATGAAGATATGATGAATGTAGAAAACGGTGTAGAGGGGGATGAAGATTAATGGATGCAAATAGTTTTGAAGGAATTAGAATTGGAATTGCTTCTCCTGAAAAGATTCGTTCTTGGTCTTATGGTGAAGTAAAAAAAGCAGAAACCATTAATTATAGAACCTTAAAACCAGAAAGAGATGGACTTTTCTGCGAAAAGATTTTTGGACCAACCAAAGATTTTGAATGTGCTTGTGGAAAGTATAAACGTTTAAGATATAAAAACATTGTATGTGATCGATGTGGAGTAGAAGTTACAAGAAGTAAAGTACGTCGTGAACGTATGGGACACATTGAACTTGCTACTCCAGTGTCTCACATCTGGTTCTTTAAAGGGATTCCATCTCGTATGGGACTTGTCCTTGATATGAGTCCAAGAGATTTGGAAGAAGTATTATATTTCGTTAGTTATGTTGTACTTGACCCAGGACCAGCACCACTAGAGAAAAAACAAATTATCAGTGATAAAGAATACCGTGCTTATTATGAAAAGTATGGGGATACATTCCGTGTTGGAATGGGTGCAGAAGCAATTAAAGAACTTTTAGAACAAGTTGATTTAGAAGCTTCTATCAAGGAAATTAAAAAAGAATTAGATGAAATTAAAGATACACAGAGTCAAAGACGTGTTCGTTTAATCAAACGTTTGGATGTGTTAGATGCTTTCTATGAAAGTGGAAACCGTCCAGAATGTATGATTTTAACTGCACTTCCAGTGATTCCACCAGAACTTCGTCCAATGATTCAATTAGATGGTGGAAGATTCGCAACAAGTGATTTAAATGACTTATATCGTCGTGTTATTAACCGTAATAATCGTTTAAAGAAATTGATGGAATTAGGAGCTCCTACTATCATCATTCAAAATGAAAAACGTATGTTACAAGAAGCTGTAGATGCCCTTTTTGATAACGGACGTCGTGGACGTAATATTACTGGTCCAGGAAATAGACCACTAAAATCATTATCTAGTATGTTAAAAGGAAAACAAGGACGTTTCCGTCAAAACTTACTTGGTAAACGTGTTGACTATTCTGGACGTAGTGTTATCGTAATTGGACCAGATTTAAAAATGTATGAATGTGGTATTCCAAAAGAGATGGCACTAGAATTATTTAAACCACATGTTATTAACGGTTTAGTTTCAAAAGAAATCGCAAGCAATATTAAAGCTGCAAAAAGAATGATCGATAACCAAGATCCAAGAGTATGGGATGTTGTTGAAGAAAAGATTAAAGAACACCCAGTTATGTTAAACCGTGCTCCAACATTACATAGACTTGGTATTCAAGCATTTGAACCAAAGTTAATCAATGGTCGAGCAATTCGTTTACATCCACTTGTATGTACTGCATTTAACGCAGACTTCGATGGAGACCAAATGGCTGTTCACGTACCTATTACAGAAGAAGCGCAAGCTGAAGCAAGACTTTTAATGTTAGGTGCTAACAACATTTTAAGTCCAAAGGATGGAAAACCAATCGTTACTCCAGGACAAGATATTGTACTTGGTAACTATTACATCACTTTGGAAAAAGCCGGATTACCTGGTGAAGGAAGAGTATTTAAAGATGATAATGAAGCACTCATGGCATATGAAAGACGTGAAATTACACTTCATACACGTATTGCTATTCCAGTTAATTCATTTAAACATAAAATCTTCCCAGATACTTATATGAACAAGTATTTAGTAACAACACCTGGTAAATTAATTTTCAATGAAATTTTTCCAGATTCATTCCAATATATCAATGATGGAACTACGGAAAATATCGAAGGTGTAACACCATCTAAGTATTTCTTAGATAGAGGAACTGACATTAAGAAAGCAATTAGTGAAATGCCTCTAGTAGATGCTTTTAATAAGAAAGTATTAGAAAAATTAATCGCACAAGTATATAAGAGATATCAAACAACTGAAACATCTGTTATGCTTGATAAATTAAAAGATTTAGGATTCAAACACTCTACATTATCAGGAATTAGTATTGCGATTTCAGATGTTGTAGAAAGTGAAGATAAGAAAGAAATCCTAGAAGAAAGTCAATCAATGGTTGATAAGATCAACAAACAATTCAAACGTGGATTAATTACAGATGAAGAACGTTATAACCAAGTTATCGATATTTGGACAAAAGCTAAAAATAAAATTTCTGCAAGTCTAGAAGAATGGTTAAAAGACCATCCAGATAACTCTATTGCGACAATGATTCGTTCAAAAGCGCGTGGAGATATCGGAAGTTATACACAATTAGTTGGTATGCGTGGATTATTCGCAAAACCAAGTGGAGGACAAGTAGAAATCCCAGTTACTTCTTCATTTAGTGAAGGTATGAAAATCAATGAATTCTTCTTATCAACACACGGTGCTCGTAAAGGAGCCGTTGATACAGCATTAAAAACAGCAGAAGCTGGATACTTAACAAGACGTTTAGTAGATGTTGTTCAAGACGTTATCGTAAAAGAAGAAGACTGTGGTACTGATCAAGGTATCTTAGTAGAAGCATTTATCAATGAAAACGATGGTACAGTGATTGAATCATTAGAAGATCGTATTATTGGTAGATATGCAAATAAGAGAATTATCAACCCAGAAACAAAAGAAGTCATTGCTGAACGTAATGATTACATTACAGAACAAATTGCTGATAAAATTATTAAAGCAGGTATTACGAAAGTTCCAATTAGAACAGTACTTACTTGTAAAACAGATCATGGAGTATGTCGTAAATGTTATGGACGTAACCTTGCAACTGGTCATGTTGTAGAAGTAGGGGAAGCTGTTGGTATTATGGCAGCACAATCAATTGGTGAACCTGGTACTCAGCTTACCATGAGAAACTTCAATACCGGAGGAGTTGCTGGTGGAGACGATATTACACAAGGTCTTCCTCGTGTACAAGAAATCTTTGAAGCACGTAATCCAAAAGGTAAAGCAACGATTTCTGAAATCAATGGAGTTGTTACAAACATTGAAGAACAAAATGGTAAATTTGTGATTACTGTATCTAACGATGCAGATAAAAAAGAACATACAAGTAATTATGGTGCAAAACTTGCCGTTGAAAAAGGACAAGAAGTACGCGCTGGAGAACGTTTAACACACGGAGCAATCAATCCAAAAGAATTACTTGTTGTAACAGACCCAATTACAGTACAACAATATATTTTGATGGAAATTCAAAAAGTTTACCGTAGTCAAGGTGTTGATATTTCTGATAAACACGTTGAAATCATGGCAAGACGTATGATTTCTAAGATTAAGATTATTAATTCTGGTGATAGTTTATTCTTACCTGGAACAATGGTAAACATTAATCAATTCACAGATGCGAATAAAGGATTAATTCTAGAAGGAAAAAGACCTGCTACTGGTAGACCAGTATTACTTGGTATTACAAAAGCAAGTCTAGAAACAGATTCATTCTTATCTGCTGCTTCATTCCAAGAAACAACACGTATCTTAACAGATGCTGCAATTCATGGAAAAGTAGACCACTTGAATGGATTAAAAGAAACAGTTATCATTGGTAAATTAATCCCAGCTGGTACAGGAGCAAAAGAATATCGTAAAGCAACTTACCATTTGGAAAATGATTTATTCCAAGATGAACCTCTAGAAGCTTTAGAACAAGAATTAATGGATTAAAAAAGTTGAGATAATCTCAACTTTTTTTGTAAATTATTGTCAAACTTATATTGAAAAATTGTTTTTGCGTGTTACTTTCTGTATAATAAAGTTAAGGTGAGAGTTTATGAAGAAAAAGATTATATTTTTTATTATATTATTATGTATTCCGTTTACTGTTCATGGAAAAATGATGAAAAATTGGTGGGAAGGGGCATACGATAAAAACCCATTCTCGGGTAATGATTGTTATTCTGATGCTGAAATTTATAATCGTTTAACAGATGTATGTGGATACGAAGTTAAAAAAACAACGAAGAATAAAAAAACAACTTATGATTTTAAAAATATGAAGCGTAAAGATTTAATATATAATAAAGTTTATCAGAGATGTTTGACGACAATCCCTGTTGGTGACGTAACAGATCCTGACGATATGAAAAAATATTCAAAGAATCGTAAAAAGTGTGAAGGATTTATTACAGATTGTAAAAACGATGTAATGAAGCATTACAAAGATAATTGTAAGAATCAAAACTATACAGAAGAAGAAGCCGAGGAGGCTACGAAGTCATGTGAAGAAGAGGTATATGATACACCGCATTATTATCCGAACTCAATTACTCAACAAAATGAAAAAATTACATGTGAACAAATGATAAATACGCCTGGTACTTGTAATTCACATGCTGCAGATTGTCAGAAATGTAAAGATGCATTAGCAGCTTGTAAAAAAACAGTAGAGGAGAATACTGCTGATTCTGATAAAGATGGAACATATCAAGATAAACCATTGTTTGATATGGAGATTAATAAAGCACCTGGTTGTGTAATCATGGGGTCTAATTTAAATAATTTGTTAGGAGATATTTATAAGTGGGTAAGAGGAGCAGCTGCCGCATTAGTTATTGTTTTAGGTGTTTTAGATTTCTTGAAAGCTGTGACGAGTGAAGATGCCGAAGCGATGCGTAAGGCTGGTAGTACCTTTACAAAACGATTAATTTTATTAGTAGTTTTAATTCTATTACCTTATTTAATTGATTTTGTATTAGAATTATTGTTTGGTAGCAATTTTGAAAGTTGCTTAGATCCATTTAAGTAAGAGACGTTTCGTCTCTTTTCTTGACAAAATAAAAGAAAATGATATACTATGTGGTGTATTTGAAACACAAATTTAGTTTCTGGTAAGGAGAAGCCTATGAAAACAAATACCAAAGAATATCAACATTATGTAGAATCAATCGCCTGTCTTTATACGATTGATAAAGGTTGTATTAAAGTGTTACTTTTAAAACATGAAGAAGAACCTTATAAGGGGTATTGGATTTTACCAAGTACTTTTGTTTCTATTCATGAGACTTGTTTAGATGCAATTACCAAAGAGTTAGAGGAAAAGTTTCATTTTATGAATTTAGATTTAGAAGAAATTTCTAGTTGTAGTACACCGGATCGAATGATTGATATGCCTGTGATTGCAATTCATTATCTTGGCTTTATCAGTGATTTAGAAGCTTCACAACACGATGATTTTCCGTTTGAAACACAGTGGTTTGATATTCATGAACTACCAAAAATAGGATATGATCATCAATTGATATTAGACCACACGATGAATTGTTTGAGAGAAAAATTATTGAGTAGTGAAATATTGAAAAAAATATTTCCTAGTGATTTTACATTACCAGAAATTCAAAAAGCATACGAATCCATTTTAGGGAAGAAATTCGATCGTCGTAATTTTCGTAAGAAATTTATTTCACTTGGTTTGATTGAAGATACCAATGATTATGATACCAGTGGAACTGGAAGACCAGCAAAATTGTATCGTTTTAAAGAAGATGTTTCCGTGAAGAAATTATTTTAAAAGGGGGGAGTAGAATGAAAAGGTTAGATAATCGTGGCTGGGGTGAAAAGGATATGATTCTATACTGTGGAATTATTGCCTGTGTCTTACTTGTTATCTATATATTATTAAATCAGTTTAATCATATGATGGATACACCAAAAGAAGCTTCTACTTCAGATAAAAATATCAAAGAAGAAATTAACGAAGCAACAACACCAGGAACAATTATAGATGAAGTACCAGAAAGCGAAGAACCAGTTGTTGTAGATGATAATTATTATCACTCTTTAGAAGATAGTTTAGAAATTGCTGCCCAAGCATACGTGGAAAGACAATATGATGAGATTCAAGATGATACGACTATGCATATTACCCTAGAACAGTTAACTTCGTTAGATTTCTTAGAACAAGTGAAAGATCCAAATGGAAATATCTGTTCTGGCTATGTTACATATACTTCAAGTGATGATATGTATGAACCTTATTTAAAGTGTGGTCAGTATACAACTGAGGGATATGAAACACAATATGAATAGTTGTGTTTTTCGTTAAATTTTAAGTAAAGTGCACAATTAAGTGCATTACGACCCAAAATGTGTATTTTCATAAGAAAATGCACATTTTTTAGTCGTTTTAAGAAGAAAACAATGGTGTAAAATAAGAAAATGTGGTATATTATATTCCGACAAGGGACTTTTATCTCACGTCAAAAAGTGTAGAAATTGTACATTTTTTAAAATTAAGTGCACAACGTCTACATTATAGTCAATGATTAATTTATGGCAATTTGTTTGTCGAAGAATAATTATAGGAACCAACTATAATTATTTTTTAATATTTTAATAAATCGTAAGTTAAATTAACTTCATCTGATTTAATGAAATGACAGCCTAATTTTTTTAGTATATATTCATCACATAAGAATAACATTGCTTCATAAGGTGATTTACCATTTAATGAATCTCTACATAGTGAATTAATATTATTCATTATTAAATTACAATCTTCTTGATTTATATTTTTAAATGAAGAACCTTTAGGTAAAATATATCTAATAAACTCATGATTTTTTTCAATCATACCTTTTTGACAAGATGCATGTGGATCGCAGAAAAATAAATGAGTAACATACTCACCTGTAGAATGAATACATTCAATATTATTGACATCAAAAAATTCATGACCATTATCAGTAAGAATAACTTGAAATAAATCTTTATAAATATCTAAAGGAATAAGATTTTGCAATATTTCAAATATTCTAGTAACTTCATCGGTAGTTTGAGATTCTAATTTAAAAATAAGCATAAATTTAGATTTTCTCCATAAAAGAGTAAGAAAACAATCGTTTTCATTTTTTAAACCTTCAACGGTATCCATTTCTACAATGTTTGAATCTGGATTGTTAGAAATAAATTCAATAAAATCAGTATATTTCCTGTTTATTAATATTTCCCTTTCTTTTCTAGTTCTTCTATTACTAGAATTTTTTCTTTTTTTATATTTTACTATCCTAGGAAAGTCT
>USRP01000012.1 GCA_900557185.1 uncultured Mycoplasmatota bacterium | reverse complement strand
AGATGTTAAATTGTAAGTCAAAAATAACTTACAAAATATATTATACGAGGAGTATGAAGTATGAAAACAGGTTTTGACAATGAATTATATTTAAAAGTACAAAGTAAGAAAATTAAAGAGAGATTAAAAAAATTTGATAATAAATTATATCTAGAATTCGGAGGAAAATTATTTGATGATTATCACGCCATGCGTGTATTACCGGGATTTGAAGCCGATTCTAAAATTCGCATGTTATTAGAGTTAAAAGATATTTGTGAAATTGTCTTTTGTATCAATGCAGGAGACATCGAACGAAATAAGATTAGAGCTGACTATGGAATTACCTATGATATGGACGTATTAAGATTAATTGATCAATTAAAATCATTAGGGTTGCAAGTAAATAGTGTTGTAATTACCCTTTATAAGGGACAACCAAGAGCTGAATCATTTAAAAAGAAATTAGAAGCACGTGGTATGAAAGCCTATATTCATACCCCTACCAAAGGTTATCCAACCGATGTAGAAACAATTGTATCAGAAGAAGGTTATGGAAAAAATCCTTATATTGAAACAACACGACCTTTAGTTGTCATGACCGCTCCAGGACCATGTAGTGGTAAACTAGCAACTTGTTTATCACAGTTATATCACGAATATAAACGTGGTGTCCAAGCTGGATATGCGAAATTTGAAACATTCCCAGTTTGGGACTTACCATTAAAACATCCTGTCAATATCGCTTATGAAGCTGCCACAGCTGATTTAAAAGATGTCAACATGATCGATTATTTTCACTTAGAAAAATACGGTATTAGTTCTGTTAACTATAATCGTGACTTAGAAGTATTCCCAGTTTTAAAAGATATTTTATATAAAATCACAGGGGAAGAAATCTACTCCTCTCCAACAGATATGGGTGTTAATACAATTGGCAAATGTATTATCGATGATAAAGTCGTTCAAGAAGCTGCTAAAGCAGAAATCATTAGACGTTACTATCAAGCTTTATGTGACTGTAAAACAGGAAATGGTGACAGTGAAACAGCAGAACGTATTAAAGTATTAATGAATGAACTAGACCTTAAAGAAAGTAATCGCAAAGTAGTCGACGTTGCTCTCAAAAAAGCAGAAAAAGAAAAAAGACATGTCATCAGCTTAGAACTACCAAATGGAAAAATCATTACAGGAAAACAGACAGAATTATTAAATCCAGCGAGTAGTTTATTAATTAACGCAATGAAAGAACTCACTCATATTCCTGATGAAATCGATTTACTATCCCCAAGTGTATTAGAACCAATTCAAAAATTCAAATCCAAAACAAAAGAACATGAAACATTAAACTTACAAGAAGTAATTATCGCTCTTAGTATTTGTAGTGTTACCAACCCTATCATTGCCAAAGCCTTCAAAAATTTAAAAAAGCTTGCTGGATGTGAAGCTCATGCCAGTTACATAGTCACCAATGGTGATAAAAACGAATTTCGTAATTTAAAAATCAATCTTACTATGGAACCAGTTTTCTATTCCAACGATCTTTATGAAGTCGAATAAAATTCTAACAAATGTTAGAATTTTTTTTCGTTTCATTTCCATACTATGAATGGTGATATGATGAAAATAAGACTCGGTTATGTCGGTACTCCCATTACCATTCCTAATATTACTTATTCTAGTACTGTGACCTATACAAACTATTTAAAATTAGGAGAACAAAAAGGTCTAGAAAAAATCGATCAAGTCATTCAATCAAACTTTCATCATCTAAAAAAAGTACTACATTATAATTTACAAAATAATATTACATTCTATCGACTCAGTCAAAATCTAATTCCTCTAGCAACAAAAAAAGAAGTATCATTTGACTACTCTATTCCCTATCAACAACAATTTTCTGAAATCAGTCAAATCATACATCGTCATCACATGCGAATCGATACGCATCCCGACCAATTTTGCGTATTAAACAGCACCAAAAAAGAAGTCGTCGAACAGAGTATTCAAATTTTAAAATTCCATTACCAACTACTTACCAACTTAAAAATACCTCCTCACATGATTTTACATATTGGCAGTAACACATTTGGTAAAAAACAGGCAATGGCCCGCTTTAAAAAACAATTTTTAAAACTGCCTAACGAATTACAAAAAAGTATTTATTTAGAAAATGACGACAAAACATTTACTGTCAATGACACATTAAGTTTGTGTGAAGAACTACACGTTCCTTTTGTCCTCGACTACCACCATCATTGTTGTAATCATGAGCAGCTGGACTTAACCCTACTCCTGCCCAGAATCGTAAATACTTGGAAAGATACGAAGTTAAATCCTAAGATGCATTTTTCTTCCCCAAAAAATAGAAAAGAATTCCGTAGTCATAGTGAGTATTTAGATATTCAAGCCTTTCTGAAGTTCTTAAAAATTCTACAACCTCTCGCTACCAATATCGATATCATGTTAGAATGTAAGGCAAAGGATGATGCTTTGTTTCGGTTGATGAGACAGTTAAAGTTTTATACAAAATATCATTTTATTAACAATAGTACTTTTGAAATATAAAAATCATGTGACTTTTACTCACATGATTTTATTTTTCATTTTCTTTTACAAATTTATGAAAGCTTTTAAATTCACTATCATCTTCTAATTTTGTTTTTGCAAGTGCTTCTACTAATTTTTTCTGATCTCTAGATAGTTTTTTTGGAACAACAACATTTAATAATACATACATATCTCCAGTACGAGATGAGTTTGCTTCTTTTACACCTTTCCCTTTTAAACGATGCTTATCATTGGTATTACTTCCTGCTGGGATTGTTAAAATAACATTTCCATAAAGCGTTGGAATTTCTTTTTTACATCCTAACATTGCTTCAGTAATTGTAATTGGAACTTTTAAATAAATATCATTATCATCACGGATAAATAATTTATGGTCTGCTACTTTAAATTCTAGATAGATATCACCATTAGGACCTCCATTAGAACCAGCTTCTCCTTTTCCAGCGATACGAAGTTGATCACCTGTATTCACTCCAGCTGGTACTTTTACTTCGAGATTCTTTTTCGTCTTTATCTTTCCAAGGCCATGACATTTCTTACAAGTTGTTTCAAAGATAGTTCCTGTTCCATTACAATGAGGACAACTTGTTTTACTCATGAATGAACCAAATAAAGTACGTTGTTCTTGCGTAACAAAACCACTTCCATGACAATAATCACATGTTTTCTTACCATGACCACCATCACCATGACAATCATCACATGTCTCATATACTTCAACACGTATCTCTTTTTTACATCCAAATACAGCTTCTTCAAATGTTAAATCAATATGAACTAAACGATCTCTACCTTTCGTTGGTCTTGTTTTAGAACGTCCATTTCCACCAAAGTCAAAACCAAAGCCACTTCCAAAAATATCAGAAAAGATATCACTAAAGTCAAAGCCAGAGAAATCATATCCTCCTTGACCATTTCCACCAGCCCCTTGGAAGGCAGCATGACCATAGCGATCATATTGTTCACGTTTTTCTTTATCACTTAATACAGCATATGCCTCTTGGGCTTCTTTAAATTTTTCCGCAGCATCTGGTTCTTTTGATACGTCAGGGTGATATTTTTTAGCTAGCTTACGGAAAGCACTTTTAATTTCAGCTTCACTGGCATCTTTAGAAACACCTAACACCTCATAATAATCTCTTTTATTCATACTGCTTCACTTCCTAACTATTTAAACTTTGATATTCACGAATAAATCCACTAAACATTTCTAAGGCACTTTTCATTGTATCTTTACTTAAGACATCCACACCTGCAATTTTTAGTGTATCAATCGGATCATGTTTACTACCATCTTTTAAGAAGGCAATATAGTTTTCAACAGCATGTTCTTTTCCACTTAAAATATCAGTTACGATATGACAGGCACATGCTAAACCTGTAGCGTATTTATAAACATAAAATGGAGTATAGAAATGAGAAATTCTCTCCCATTCATAGCGAATTTGATCATCGACAATAACAACTGGTTCATGGTATTTCTTAACGAGTTTCAAATAAATATCAGAAATATATTCACTTGTTAGTATTTTACCTTCTTCTCCAGCTTGATGTAACTGTTCTTCAAATTCTGCAAACATCGTTTGACGATAAATCGTTGCTTTAAACATATCCATTAGATGAGCTAATAAACTCTTCTTTAAATTTTTATCATCTGTCGTTTTTAATAGATGTTTCGCTAGTAATAATTCATTCACTGTACTTGCAACTTCGGCAACAAAAATAGAATAATCTCCTGTTTCATATGGATTGTTTTCTCTCGTATAGTAACTGTGCATAGAATGTCCTAATTCATGAGCAAGAGTTGATACATCATCAATAGTACCCATATAGTTTAAAAGTACATATGGAGGTGTATCATAGCTACCACCAGAATATGCCCCACTGGCTTTCCCTTTATTTGGATATATATCAATCCAATGGCGATCAAATGCATCATTTAAACGTCTTACATAGTCATCTCCTAAGACACTCATTGCTTCTATAACTAACTGTTTCGCTTCTTCAAATGTATATTCTTTGGTATTCTCTTTTACTAAATCGACATATAAATCATAAATATGAATTTCATCTAATCCTAATTCCTGCTTTTTTAACTGAAAATATTCCATTAAAACAGGTAAACCATCATTCACAGAATCAATTAAATTATGGTAAGCTTCCACTGGCATTTTATCAGGGAATAGATAAGAAGCCATACTACTTTGATAACCACGTACTTTAGCATCAATCACAGAATAATCGACAATACCAGCTAAAGTAGTTGCAAATGTATTTGAAAATTGTTGATAAGTTTCATATACTTTTTCAAAAGTACGTTTACGGAAAGCTCTATTTTTAGAACGTAAATTGTAAACAAAATTAGCATCTGTTAGTTCAATTTCTTTTCCTTCATCATCTAATACAGATCCTAATTTTAAATCAGAATTCGATAAGATATCATATAAATTAGATGGTGTTTGAAATACTTTTATATATTCCGATAATAATTTTTCTTCTTTTTCTTCTAATACATATGGTTTATAACGAAAGATATTTTTTAAACCTCTTTCAAATTCTTTTAATCTCTCGTCTTCTTTCATATATTCTTCAATCTTTGTATATTGATATTTCATAAGAGTTGGAACAATATAAGCACTACTTGTCGTAGCAAGTGTATATGCATTATCTAACTCCCCTACCATCTTCAAATACGTATTATTACTTTTATCTTCATCACTCTTAGAATTAGAATAAGTATTTAAACGTTCTAAAGTACGACTTACTTCTTGATCTAATTTTAATAATTCATATAAACTTGTAGCACTTTCCATAAAGTGATCTTGATATTTCTCGTATTCTTTTATCTTTTCTTTCACTTCTTCTAACGTTTGATACCATGCATCATCATTTTTAAAAACAATGCTTAAATCCCATAAATATTCTGGATTCATCTCACTACGACTTTTGATTGTTTTTTCCATAATTATCTCCTTTTTTATGTTATGTCCTAAAAAATATAAAGATATTCAAATACAAAGTGAGAAGTACTACAAATGTAGCACTTCTTCTCTTTTATTTTTCTTCGTATTCAGCATCTTTTACATCATTGTCTTTTTTCTCAGTGTCGTTGTTGTTATCACTTGCTTGTTGTGCTTTTGCAGCTTCTTCATAAACCTTTGTAGCAAGTTTCATCATTGTTTCATTCAATGCTTCTTTTTTCTTCTTAATATCTTCTAAGTCACCTTTTTCAAGTGCTTTCTTTAATTCGTCTTTTTGTTTTTCAGCAGTTTCTTTGTCTTTCTTATCTACTTTATCTCCCAGTTCTTTTAATGAGCTTTCTGTTTGGAAAATTACTTGTTCTGCCTCATTTTTAAGATCTGCTTCTTCTTTTCTCTTGGCATCTGCTTCTTTATTTTCTTCTGCTTCTTTTCTCATTCTTTCAATCTCATCATCACTTAAGTTTGTAGATGAAGTAATGGTAATAGATTGTTCTTTTCCAGTTCCTAAATCTTTTGCTTTTACATTGACAATACCATTGGCATCGATATCAAATGTAACTTCGATTTGAGGTACTCCACGAGGTGCAGCAGGAATATTTGTAAGTTGGAAATTACCAAGTGTTTTATTATCTGCAGCCATTGGTCTTTCTCCTTGTAAGATATGAATATCTACAGCAGGTTGGTTATCAGCAGCAGTTGAGAATACTTGACTCTTACTTGTTGGGATGGTTGTATTTCTTGGAATTAATACAGTACATACTCCTCCAAGTGTTTCAATACCAAGTGATAATGGTGTTACATCCAAAAGTACAATATCGTCTACTTCTCCAGTTAATACACCACCTTGAATAGCAGCTCCCATAGCAACAACTTCATCAGGGTTAACACCTTTAGATGGTTCTTTTCCAAGTTCTTTTTTCACCAATTCTTGAACCATTGGAATACGAGTAGATCCACCTACTAATAATACTTTATCAATATCACTAGCACTTAATTTCGCATCTTTTAATGCTTTTCTAACAGGTTCTTTTGTAGATTCAACTAAATCACGGATTAAATCTTCAAATTTTGCTCTTGTTAAAGAAAGTTCTAAGTGAAGTGGTCCATCTTCTCCTTGAGATAAGAATGGAAGTGAAATTTGGGTTGTACTCATTCCAGATAAGTCTTTTTTCGCTTTTTCTGAAGCATCTTTTAAACGTTGCATAGCCATCTTATCTTTTGTAAGATCAACTCCATTTTCTTTCTTGAATTCTTCTACTAAATAATCAACGATTTTCTTATCGAAATCATCTCCACCTAAGTGGTTATTTCCACTTGTTGATTTTACTTCAAATACACCATCACCAAGTTCTAGAATAGAAACATCGAATGTTCCTCCACCTAAGTCATATACTAAAATTTGTTCTGTTTTATCTTGTTTATCTAGTCCATAAGCAAGTGCGGCAGCAGTTGGTTCATTGATAATTCTTTCAACTTCCAATCCAGCAATTTTACCAGCATTCTTTGTTGCTTGTCTTTGGGCATCGTTAAAGTATGCAGGTACTGTAATAACTGCTTTTGTAACTGTTTCTCCAAGATAAGCTTCTGCTGTTTTCTTTAAATCACCTAAGATCATAGCACTAATCTCTTCTGGTGTATAATCTTTATCATTCACGTGAACTTTTTCATTTGTTCCCATTAAACGTTTTACACTAGATACTGTATCTTTATTTGTAACAACTTGACGTTTTGCAGCATCTCCAACGATGATTTCTCCTTTTTTAAATGCGACAACAGATGGTGTTGTACGATTTCCTTCTGGGTTAGCAATTACTTTTGCTTCTCCCCCTTCATATACACAGACACAACTATTTGTTGTACCTAAATCAATTCCTATTGTTTTACTCATATATAATCACCTTTCCTTTATTCACTTACTTTTACCATACTAGGACGAAGTACTTTGTCCTTGTACATATAACCTTTTTGTAATACTTCAATGACAATACCAGATTCAACCCCTTCTCTTGGTTCTGTTAAAACCGCTTGATGGAAGTTGGCATCAAATTCCTTACCCATAGCTTCTATTTCTTTTACTTCATATTTTTCTAATACATTTACTAAATTACAGTAAATCATCTTAAAACCAGCTAAGAACTTTGATACTTCATCTTCTAGATTATCATCATCCATATCAATTGCTCGTTCAAATGAATCGACAATTGGAAGAATCTCTTTTATCATATCTTCACTTGCATATTTCATCATACGAGCTACTTCATCATCTTTTCTTTTACGATAGTTAATAGCTTCTGCTTTTTCTCGCATTGCTTTTTCTTCAGCTTCTTTTAAAGATGCTTCTAACTTTTTCATTCTCTCTTCTAAATCATGAACAATCTTTTTCTCTTTTCCTGGTTTTTCATGATGATCATGGTGTTTCTCATATGATTTTGCATGTTCATGATGGTCATGTGGACCATGTTCCTCATGAGGATGATGTTTGTGTTCCTCGTGATGTGGATGGTCGTGATGTTTCTCATGTTCGTGATGAGCATGTTTTTCTTCTTCTTTTATTTCTTTTGTTTCTTCATTCACTAAAAATCACTCTCCTATATGTTTTTTTATAAAATCTAATAAACCAATGACACGATCATATTCCATTCTCTTTGGACCAATTAAAGCAATTGTTCCCTCTTCTCCATCATCAGTTTCATAATTTGTTTTAATAATCGTTACATTCTGATCAAAATCATTTTCACTACCTATATAAATATTGATACCATCTTCATCATTTTTTTCAATATTTTGAATCAAATCTTTATCTTCAAATTTCGATAAGATGTCACGAATCTTTTCTGTATCATCAGAAAACTCTGGAAGTGAAATAAATTTACTTGCTCCTGCCATCTGCATTTTAGACTCTTGTGCGAAGTCAGCAAATGCATTATAGAATGCATTATATAATGCTTCATGTTGGGTAACATATTTACCAATGATTGGTTTTACTTCAAACTCTAGTTTAGCTGATACCTCATCAATTGGGGTTCCCACAATTAATTTATTAATTAATTCAACTGTCTTCGTAACCTCTTCTTTCGAAATCGTTTCCGGAAGCATCATTGTTTTATGTTCAACATGTCCCTTATCAGTAATAACGATTGCTAGTAACTTCGTTGGTTCTAATGGAACAACTTCTACTTTACTAACACGATTATCTTTTGAAGATTTACCAAGTACAATTGCGGTATAATTGGTAAGTTCTGACACAATTTCCATAGACTGTTTAATCGCATCACTTAATACCAAAGAATGATTTTTGAATATTTGTTGTAACTTTAATACATCATCACCAGATAATTCTTTTGGTTTCATAATATGGTCGACATAATAACGATATCCTTTTTCAGAAGGAATACGACCACTAGATGTATGTGTTTTCTCTAAAAGTCCTAACTCTTCTAAATAACCCATTTCATTACGAATCGTCGCACTAGAACAATTTAAATTCTTACATAGTGACTTAGATGAAATTGGTTTTGCAGTTTTAATATAGTCTTCTACAATTAACTTTAATAACTTAGATTGTCTCGATGTTAGCATATCATCACCTTCTTTAATGCTCTTAGTTATTGTATGCTCTTACACATCACTTTAGCACTCCATTTTCCTAAGTGCTACAGTAAGTATAGCACCCTCTTTTAGCATTGTCAAGAGATGAGTGCTAAAAAATGGGATTTCTTTGTTCATTGTACATCTGTATAGGAACAAAAAGAGAATTTACCAAAATAATAGAAAAAAATATCAACACGATTTGCATTGATATTTTACTTCAAAAGTTGCTTCATACTCTTTTTCTCTGTATTCTCTTCAAAATGATCAGGATCTGATAAATAAGCGTTCATTAGACATGACATCACATCTGGATTATTCGTAATCACATGGGGCATCAGATTCCATTTTTGGGACTGTTTTACACATTCTAAAAACTGTTGATATCGATCTAGTGTCCATACATATAACTCGCGATTTTGATGGTGATATTGAATACACTGTTCCAACAATTCTGGTTGCTTTTTCAACAGAGAAAAGGAAATAGAAACAAAATCAAATGGAGCATCTATATTTTGAATTGTTTTTTTATTTACTAATGTCCCTACTTCAATTTGATGATCTAATTTTTCTTTTAAAAATAATCCAATCTCTCGATCATATCCTTTTATTTTGATCTGTTTCTTTTGATATGGAAGAACTGTTTCTAATATCACTTTCTGATAAGTCTTTCTCGCATCGTATTCTTCATTACATCCCTTATACTCTACGATTAATTCATGATCTTGAGGTAATTGTTCCAAAGCTTCTTTTAAAGTCAGAAACGTCCCTCTTTTCTCTTTTAATGTTCTTAATAATTCTAAATTATATGAATCATGAATTCCATCGTTAGAGAAACGATTTTCTAAATATTGTAAATACCAATCAATACGATGGGGTCTTACTTCTAAATCTTTCAATTCCTGATAAGTATGATTCCGAATCAACTTGAATTGATTTCCAGAACGAAAGGCATCCACATCATGTACAACAACCAAAACATGATCTTTTGTCATACGAATATCTAATTCTGTTCCATCACAAGTATTTCGATGATAACTATCTATAATTGCTTCATAACTATTTTCTGGAAATAGATAGTCACCACCTTTATGGGCTATGATTTTGCTCATATTGTCAACTCCTTAGGGACTATCATATAGAAATTCACTTAGAAAGTCAAATTGAAAAAAAATAGTAGCAATATTACTACTATTCTTCAGAAGCTTGTTCTTCTTTTATATAACGCTTCATAAACTTCACTAATTCTACTACAACAAGTGGTGAAATTGCAAGCATAATGACGAATGCCCATTCACTTAGATTTAATTCTTCTAATGAGAAGAAATGAGTAATCGGTGGAATACAAGTAATTGGGATTAATAAGAGTGCTGAAAGTAACATTGCACCATATAAATATTTATTTTTCGCATGTTTCTTAGAAAATACTGATACTGTATTAGAATGTTGATTTAAAGAATGAACAATTTGTGATAAACAAAGAACTAGAAATGTCATAGTAATTGCTTGTTTATAATCTCGCATACTTCCAATTGCATAAGCAATTAAAGATATGATAGAAATATAAATACCATAGAATATAATTCTAGTAACCATTCCTTTTTCAAATAAGCTTCCACTTTTAATTGGTTTATGGGTCATGGTTCTTTCATCTTCTGGGTCAACACCTAATGCCAGTGCTGGTAATGTATCTGTAATTAGATTCACAAATAAAATATGGATTGCAAGAATTGGTGTTTCTAAATTCATAATCATTGCTAAGAAAATAATTAATACTTCTGATATATTACCTGCTAATAAGAATTGAATGACTTTTTGAATATTAAAATATACTCTTCTACCCTCTCTAATAGCATGTTCAATGGTCGTAAAATTATCATCTAATAAAATCATGTCAGCTGCTTGTTTAGCAACATCTGTTCCTTGTATTCCCATTGCGACACCAATATCGGCTGCTTTTAAAGCTGGTGAATCATTGACACCATCTCCTGTCATAGCAACCACTTCTTTATTTTTCTGTAATGCTTTTACAATTCTAAGTTTATCTTCTGGTGTAACTCTAGCAAATACACGAATACGATTCATTTTAGATGCTAGTTCTTCATCATTCATTTGATGTAACTCTTCTCCTGTAACTACATAATCTCCATCTTGATAAATTCCTAAATTTTTGGCAATTGCTGTTGCCGTAAGCTTATGATCTCCTGTGATCATAATGACACGAATTCCTGCTTTATGACAAGTATCAATTGCTTTTTTCACTTCTTCTTTTGGTGGATCAATCATTCCACTCATTCCCATAAACGTAAGGTGCATCTCTACATCTTCATCTTCCGCTTTGGGAAGTTCATTCATCGTTCTTTTCGCATATCCTAGTAATCTTAATGCTTCATTCGATAACTCTTCACAAGTTTTAATAATTTGATCTTTATCTTGATAAGTAATTGGCTCTTCTTTTCCATTTTTTAAAATATGTGTACATAAATCTAATAATTCTTCTACTGCTCCTTTTGTATAACAAACATATTGTCCATCTTTTTTTACAACCACAGTCATACGTTTACGAATTGAATCAAATGGTTGTTCATGTAATATAGGCATTTCTTTTTTTATTTTTTCTATATGATATTGATGTTTATGTGCGAATTCTAATAAAGCTCCTTCAGTTGGATCTCCTGTTGTCTTGCCATCTTCATATGTCGCATGATTACAAAGTACCATACAGTTTAATATATCTTCAGGGACATGCTCTGGTATCTCTTGTTTTCCATTTATCATTTCATCATAACATAAAAGTTTTGTAACAGTCATTTTGTTTTCAGTTAGCGTACCTGTTTTATCTGTACAAATGACACTTGCATTACCAAGTGTTTCAACAGCTGGCAATTTCTTTACTAAAGCATTTTTCTTAGTCATTCTCTCTACTCCTAAAGCCATTACAATGGTTGCAGTAGCTGGTAATCCCTCAGGAATCACTGAAATTGCTAAAGAAATAGAAATCATAAGTAAAGAAACAACATCTTTTCCATAAAGTAAACCAATAATAAAAATAAGAATACTGACAATAATTCCTAACATACTAAGTACTGTTCCAACTTTATTTAACTTCTTTTTTAAAGGAGTTTCTAAATCATCTTCACTATCTAACATACGAGCAATTTTACCTACTTCTGTATTCATCCCAATTGCTGTAACAACACCATATCCACTTCCATAAGTAACAACGGTAGAAGAATAAACCATATTACTACGATCTGCTAATGGGGTATTAACAGCAAGTAATACAGTCGCATCTTTTTTAACTGGAACACTTTCCCCTGTCAGTGATGATTCATCTATCATTAATTGATGTTCTTCAATTAAACGAATATCTGCAGGTACTATATTTCCATCTTCTAAGTATACAATATCTCCTGTTACCAATTCTGATACAGGAACCCTCTTTCTATCTCCATCTCTTAAAACAGTCGCAAAAGGAGCATTCATTTTATTCAGTGCAGCAATCGCATCGGCAGCCTTTTTTTCTTGTATAATACTTACAATTGCATTTATACAAATAATCACTAAAATAACAATTCCTTCTAATGTTTCTCCTAAAATAAAAGATAAAATAGAAGCAATGAATAAAATAATAATCATTTTATCTGTCAATTGTTCTGCGATCATATCTAATATTGTACGAGCCTTTTTCGTACGTAATTCATTTTTACCTTGTTGTGATTGTCTCAAAGTTACTTCATTTGTATTTAATCCTTCTTTACTTGTCACTAATTCTTGAAAGATTTCTTCCATTGATTCACTATATGCTTTTTCTTTCACATTACCACCTATTATTTATTATATCAAAAAGAAGATAGATTTACTATCTTCTTTTCTGAAATGACTTTCCATATTGAAACTGCATATCTTCCATTCCTCTTTCATAACGGAAAGCTTGCATTAATACATCTTCTGAATCATGGTTGATGTTTACTAATCCACGTAATGTTCTAAATTGTTCATCTGTTACTTTATGACCTGCATACTTTGGATTAGGTACATCAATTTCTGCACATCCATTACGATATTCATAATTCGTAAATCCAAATAAATGAATTAAAACATCTTTATAAGAAAATAGAATATTAGAAAATTGTGGATGTGTTTCTAAATATGCTTGATAATATTTTTCTACATTGATATTTTTACGGATAGATAAATATCCTTCTGCAAAAGCATCATGTCGCCAATCCATATCTCCTCTTTCAGCAACGATATAAAACTCTCCTTCTGGAGATATCATTCCATCATGATCCTTTGCTCTAATTAATGTTTCTCCCTTATAAGGTACTAAACGTACTGAATATGACATATAACCAACTCCTTTAAAAACGAATGATATTATGCCATATTTTAGATTGCTTGTCAATTTTATTGATTCACTTCTATTTCGTTCATTGAATTAAAATCACCAAGACTAGTAACATAACTACGCCACTTTTTTTGAACCCATTTCGTTATTTTTAAATGATTGATACCTTTAAATAATAATTGTCGAATCCATTCTAATAATGCACAAACGACAAAGATTAAAATCGCACAAGCAAAAATCTTTCCAATAATGATAACGCCTGTATAAACTTTTCCCTCTACAAACCCTAAAAAAGGATATAACCACTGTCTCATATATGGATTATCGTGAATTAAATAAACTCCTAAAGTTAAATTACTAACACGATTGATAAATTTACTTTTGATTTTTAATGTTCCAAACCAAAAGAAATACATCAAAGAACTCACAATGGCAAATGGATTTCCATAGGAAAGAAATGAAAATTGAATGGTCTCTCCAAAATACTGTGAAATTTCTCCACCCGTCATTAAGATTTTTCCAAAGCATAATAATAAGAAATGGATTGTAACAAACATGATAAATCCTAATAAAAATAATAATTGATTTTTACGTCTAGTATTTACTTTCAATATACGTGATTCTTGAATTGGATAATAACAAAAATAAGCACCTAATAAATACATGAATACCATACTCATGAGAGAATGACCTTTCTCAATCGGAACCATTATTTGCATACTAATCGTTGGTAAAATGGAAAATACTATAAGACATATCATTAATAATATTTGAAATTCTTTTTTACTCATTTTTTTAATGAGGCGATTTAAAAACGGACTAAAACAATATAAAAATAAATACATTTGCACAAACCAATATGTCGCATAATCTAGTGGAAACAAAGCTTGAAAAAATTCTTTTCTTCCTATTTCTATGATTCCATAACCACATAAAATAAGCATAATGACTACTCGATAAAACCAGCTTTGATTATTTAAAGCAATTAATTTTTTTGATTTAAATTCTTTTTTACATTGATAGTATCCAGTTACTAACATATAAGAATTCACATGGACTACTAAAATTGCTTCCAAAAAATATATTACAAAAGAAAGCATTCCCGTTGATTGAACATCTACTAATCCATGTAATAGAATATGCCAGATGACAATCATCAACATGGAAATAATTCTCATTAATTCATAATTAGAATCTCTCACACTCTGTTTCTCTTTTACATTCATAACCTACTTCCCCCTGATCGATGTATTTAGTTAAGATTCTTTTATTTCACTCATTAAATCAAAATCACCTAAACTTGTCACATAACTACGCCATTTCTTTTGAAACCATTTGGTTATTTTTAAATGATTAATTCCTTTAAATAATAATTGTCGAATCCATTCTAATAGCGCACAGATTATGAAAATGGCAATTGCACAAGCAAAAATTTTCCCAATGATGATAATGCCTGTATAAACTTTTTCTTCTACAAATCCTAAAAAAGGATATAACCACTGTCTCATATATGGATTATCATGAATTAAATAAACACCAAGTGTTAAACCACTCACACGATTAATGAATCTGCTTTTTATCTTCAATGTTCCAAACCAGAAGAAATACATAAGTGCTCCCATAATAACAAGTGGATTATCATAAGATAAAAATGCGAAATTGATAATACTAGAAAAATATTTTGGAATATCTCCACCTGTCCCTAAAATCTGACTAAGACAACTAAATAAGAAATTCACAACAAAACAACTAATAAAACATGTTAAGAAAATCAATTGATTTTTACGTCTAGTATTTACTTTCAATATACGTGATTCTTGAATTGGATAATAGCGAAAATAAGCACCTAATAAATACATAAAAATGAACTGTGGTAAAGAATAACCACTATAATTACTATATAAAACAGACATACTAATACTAGGTAATATTGAAAATATAACTAGACATACTAATAGTAACATCTGAAATTCTTTCTTTTTTAAATTTTCAATTAATTTATTTAAGAAAGGACTAAAACAATATAGAAATAAATAAAACTTAATAAACCAATAAGCAGAAAAGTCTAATGGAAATAAAGATTGTAACAATTCTACTTTTCCGACACTCACCACATCTAATACTAATAATGTAATTAAAATAACGACACGATAAAACCACGCTTGATTATTTAATGAGATTAGTTTTTTTAATTTAAATTTACTTTTACATTGATAATAACCAGTCACTAACACATAAGAATTGACATGAACAACTAGAATTGCTTCTAATAAATAGATCAGATTATGCAATAGTCCTGTTGATTGCTGGGCAATTCTACCATGTACGATCATATGCCAAACAACAATCATAAACATGGACACAATTCTCATCAATTCATAATTTGAATCTCTTACGATTTTCTTTTTTCCTACTTCTTTCATATGTTTCTCTCCTCAGTATTATTTTGCGCCCCTTTTTCTTAATTTTAACCAATTTGTGATAATACATGTACCATATACACTTGCGACTATAAAAATTGGTACATAATGTAATAAATATTTAGGACTTGCTTCCCAGAGTAATAAAAATACTAATAATCCAAAGATTGCCAATAAAACAACATGACATTCATTTTTCTTAGTCTTGATAAAATAAATAGACATGATAATAAACATCGCATACAAATATACACTCATTCCATCTTGGATTGACATTAAAATATCATTGTATTTTCCTCCAGAATTGTAAATGTCTCTAAAAATATTATCTTTTCTAACTGGTGCAGCACCAATTAAAGCGGAACCATAATAATTTCCATCATTCCATGTAAATTGTAATTTATCGTATAAGAATTTCGGATATCCTAAAATACCATGTTTGTTTAATCTCTTAACAATCTCATCAATATTTTTCTCAACTCTTTTATCTGGTTCTGTTTTAAATGTCAAAGAATAATCATCAACATCATATGCTCCAACAAAGTTGATACCTGGAATCATCGATTTTCTTTCTTTTAATCCCATCATAATCCAATGGGTATATGGAACTTTATTTGGGGTATTAGAAACACCTTTTAAATCTTTAAAAAAGATATTTTGAAAACCATTAAATAATACTGTACAAACTAGAAAAGTTACTACAATACTACCTGCCATCTGGCCAATTTGTTTCCCTGAAATTCTACGGAACACCATATCCATAAAAATAGCAATCAACATAATAACACATGTAAACTTTATTTTAGCTCCTAAAAATAATAACACACCAAATAAAATGTAATACCAGATTCCTTGCTTCCATGAAAGTTCTTTCTTTTTCAAGTAACAAGAATAGACATATAAAATTCCAATTGGTATAAACAGTGCTAATGTATCAGTATATAAAATTGGTACAAAAGTAAAGAAAGAATTACATAGTATCATAATGACAATACTAAAGATTCCTGCTTTCTTACCAAATAGATTTCTAACGGTAAGCCAAGTTAAAATCATGGCAATATCAATGACGATTATGTTGATAACGACAGATGCTCCTAAGGTTGCTAAATAGGTTTGAGGGATAATATGTGTCATATACAACACTTTAAAACAAACTGCTTGTAATATGAAAAGTGCTACGTTATTTGGAAATTGTTGCATATAAACCCAATTGACTTTATCTGTATTGCCACGAGCAAATTCCATGGCATTTTCAAAGATAATTTGCCAATCCCATCCTGGCTTTTCAAATAAGTAATAACCAGCAAATCCTTGAATCAATAAAATAATCAGAAATAAGATAGATACAATCCATATCTCTTGTTTTTTCGTAAGATCTTTTATCTTTTTATGTAATAAATACCAAACACCAGCTAATAGACCACTCGCGCCAATCGTACCTAATAAAATAGCCCAGAATGGTAATTTGGTCACAACACTACGGTTATTGAAAATCGTACTGATGATAATCATACTAAATAAGACAATCATAACAACACTTAATATTGTATAAAACCATGTAATCTGTTTTGGTTGTTTCTCTGTTTTCTTTTTCATAACTTCCTCCTATGCTTCTAATAATACTTTAAATTGCCAATGATATTTATAAACAAAATTTTCTTTTATTTCTTTTTTAACAATTTGATAGGAAATATGCTCATCATCTAAATTATAATAATAAGCAAAAAATTCAGGGTTAGATAATTGTAATTGAATATCTTTTTGGGTTTTTAATTCTGCTAAATCTTTTTGAATCTGTTCAAAGGTATCAAAATCTTTTCTTCTCGCATCCAAGTAAAAGGAACTATTGATAATCATAAATAAGAATAAAAGAATACCTGCTCCACGTAATAGCCATAATTGTTTTTTATTCTGTAGTGATATCATACAAAGTAAAACAAGTGCCATCCATGGAATCATATATAATTGTGGTACATATCTTGCCCACCAACTCTCACCTACTAAAATACTAGATAAGATAATACATACAATTGGTAAAACAAAATATTTTATTTTCTTCTTATCAGTACGATATAAAATACATAATTCAATGATCAATAAAATACTACCTAATACAAAGAAACAAGCAGATAAAGGTCCAAACCCGGCAATTCTAACATCGGGAATTTGAATTGCTTCTAATTCACTTTCATAAATATGAAGAGGATTTTTTAATTGTGGATCTCCTCCCCCATATAACACATTTTCTGTTTTAGAAAATAATGAAATCGTAAATTTTTCTAAAGAATTTTTATGATTAAAACTCTTTGGTTCCATCTTTGTAACAATATCCTCTTTATCTTTTCCAAATAAAGGATATAATGGATTTCCTGCAGTGACTGTATTTTTAATATAAGAAGCAGATCCGACAATAAAAATCGCACTCACAAAGACAAGAATAAACCAACCAGTTGCTCTAAAGAAAATAGATTTCCAATCTTTTTCTTGACGATAATGAAATAGCCAATAGAAATAAAATACAGCAGCAATCAGACCAGAATATAATAGTCCAGTAAATTTTAAATTCACAAATAAAGAACAGATAGCTGTTAAATATAACCATATTTTAAAATCTTGTTTTTTATAAATTGAAATCGATAATAAGGTAATGACTTCCATGGCAAAACACATTCCCATTAAGCCATCTACATAATAGTTAAATAATTGTGCTAGAACAACAGGATTAAGAGCTAATAAAACAGATAAGATAAAGCTCTGCTTTTTATTTAAAAAGATACTTAAATAACTAAAAGCAAGTAATCCCATTGAGATTAAGACAAGTGTTGTAACTGCTTTTCCACTCTCGATAGAGCCTGTCATTTCATACATCACTGCTGATATCGTTTCTAATGATTTTGGATAGTGATTAATCCAAATTCCATTTCCTCTAGAACTTGGTAATTGATTTTCTTTCACATAATCATCCTGATGTTGATAAACAGGATTCCATCCATTTTTTAAATAAGCAATTGATAATTTATGATAACCATTTCCATCTTGTGTTAAATCATATGTATTAGAAAATAAAAATGGAAGACCAATACATAGTATTAAATATAAAAGAATAATCACTATTTTTTTATAATCATTTTTCTTTTGAAAGAAATAAATCACAACTGGAACTAAAATACTGAATATTTGAACCCAAATCAAAGATAAATGAATATTACATAATTTCAAAATATAAAATAAGACTAATACACATAATAGATACATCATAATCAACCATGATAGTTGAAATGAAGCATGATTCCAAATATTTTTACGACTTCCTTTTATCTTCTCTGTATCCCACTCTTCTACTTTCCCATGAGTTACAAAATAAGATTTTTTAGAAATATTCGCAAGTGGTAGATCGTGAAGAGAATCAGAATAGAAATGTTCTATTTCATACTTTTTCACTTTTTGATCTAACCTTTTTATCTTTTCTTCTCCTTTACAATTCTTACCAGTATATACTCCTGTTTTTTTATCTACTACACTGGCAATGACAGAGATGTTCTTCCATTTTTTTAGAAATGGTTTTAATAAAAACTCCGGAGAAGCGGAAATCACATACGTAGCCTTTTTCTCTTTCATATTTTCGAGAAAATAAGTATTAATCTTCTTTTCTTTCTTCTGCCAAAATAATTCTATTTCCTGGTCAATATCTTTTATCTTTGTAACAAAAGAAAAGAAATGAGACTTAAATGTCTGTAATGATACGATATGTAATAAATATAGACATGCATACCAAAATATCACTGGTAATTTTACAATGATACGAGGATTTCTAAACAATGTAAAAAAGAAAAAATCAACGGTACTATCCCCATCATAAATCGTTCCATCAAAATCATAAACATCTATTTTTTTATGCATAAATTGCCACCACCATATAAACTATATAAATCACTGATACAATCATTAATGTCTTATCTTTCAATATCACATCAATTGGATCCCCATAAGAATCTTGTTCGATTGTTAAAGCATATTTTAACACGATAAAAATAACAAATAACACACTATAAGTTAATAAATTTGTTTCCATAAAACGAAAGCCATTCGTACACCAAAGAGAATAAAAGACAAGTGCTAAACTCAAGAATAAATACATACTCTTATCTAAAAAATTCTTCGTATATTCTTGTAATACTTTTCTAGACTGAGATTTATTTTTAATCATCTCATTACGGCGTTTTCCAAATCCGGCAAACATACAAATAGAAAGGACAGTTAGAAATAACCAATTAGATATTTCAGTATCTGTCAGTGCTCCTCCATATAAAACACGTAATACAAATCCAAAAGCTAAAATCATAACATCGATAATGGGAATATTTTTTAATCCTTTACTATATAAAACATTCATGACAAAATAAATCAACATAATGATTGTCGCATAAATAAACCCGACATTATGGAAATATAAATAACCTCCCAATTGAATCAACAGTGCTAATAAGAAAACAATCACCCCAACAATGGTTGCTTTCTTCTTAGAAATCACACCTGAAGCAATCGGACGATTCTTTTTTAAAGGATGAAGTTTATCTTTTTCAATATCTTGGATATCGTTATAAATATAAATAGAAGAAGCAATCAGACTAAAAGAAATATATCCGACAATTGTTTCTACCAATAATTGAAATTGAAATAAACGACCACTAAATAATAATGGTAAAAAAATTAACCCGTTTTTTAAATAGTGATGAACTCTTAATAACTGCATATATGTTTTCATACGTATACTCCTTCTATAACAAGTTCATTATAGCATAAAAAATGATATGTTAAAATAACATATCATGAATTCTGTTCTTTCCTGACTTTTTTCAGCCTATTGTTCTTTTTTTATTTTCGCATTTGGATATATTTTTCTCAAATACTCATCTGGATAATATCGATCACATAATTCTCCAATCACAGTCATCGGTTTTTTACCCTCATGTCTCATGGTACAACGATATGTCGCACATATTGAAACAATAATATCGAATATCATAAACAGAAAGAGAAACGTAAATAAAATATAACCCAGCCGATATGATAATTTTCCTAATAAATGAGAGACAAATGGATATAATATTTTTAATACAAATAAACCTAAGATTCCCCAGAATAACATAAATGGAATGGTCGTTCTTCCTCCAATATTTAATAGATGATGACTATAATCCCACGAATGCGTGTGAAAAATAACTTCTTGGGCCCAGTTTAAAATATATTCTGTTGCTCCACCTAGTAAACAACAATAAAAATAAGTATAATACCAATCCCTCTTGGCATCGTGTTTTCCTAATAGAATCACAAAGATGATGACACCAATTCCATAAACCGGATTAAATGGTCCATAAATCAATCCTTGACGAGATTCCCATATTCCTTTTTTGGTAAAAGTTAATATTTCTTCATAACAAGTTCCAAGAAAACATCCTACAACAAATAAGACAAAGATGGTTGTAAAACAATAGCCACTTGGAAATTTTTTAATGGTTGATTGTTCTTTCTTCATAATACCCCTCATGTCTAGTAGTAGTATACCATAACAAAAAAACAAGTACAAATCGTATGAGATATCATTTTTATTCACATACTAACAAAAAGGAGTGTGAAACCCTTGTTATACTTTATGATCTTCGCTTCCAAAATAATCGAAAATACACTCGCCACATTACGACTTATTGTGGTAGCGAATGGAAAAAAATTTATCGGTGCTGTTTTACAATTTGCTGTCGCTTTAGTATGGGTATTAGTAACAGGAGTCGTTGTTACCAATATTCAAAAAGACACTTTTAAAATTGTTGTATTCGCGTTAGGTAGTTTTGCTGGATCTTACTTAGGGAGCATCTTAGAAGAAAAAATTGCGCTTGGTCATTATTTATTTACGGTCATTGTCGAATATGAATATGGAAAACAAATTACAGATGAACTAAGAAAACAACAATTTGCAGTTACCAGTATGAAAGCCATTGGCAAAGATAATCAAAAGTATGTATTAATGATTTTATCAAAACGTAAAAAAAGAGAACAAATATCTAACATCATTCAAAAAGTAGATGCGAATGCGATGATTGTAACAGAAAAAGCTACTCCTGTTTGTGGTGGTTATCACTATGATTTTTAAAATAAGAAGCAACTGTTTTTGGAATATCGGTAATCAATCCCTGACAATTATGATTACATCGTTTCTTAATAGAAGCAAGTTCTTTCTTTTTCGTAATTGTCCACACATAATATGGATACTTTATATCTGATTCAATTGTCTTATGATAAATAGATAAAAATTGGACATAAGAAGGTAACACCTGTTCTTTTAAAAATGTAATTTTACCTAATTGAAACTCAGGATACTGTTTCCGAAGATGACGCAAAAGAGCATCAGAAAAACTACAAATCTTAATATGAATATGTGGGTACTTTCTTAATAAGTCACCTACTTTTTTTATGTATATCTGATTATTTTCTCCCCCATCTTTTAATTCTATTAAAATTTCTTTATCAGTATCAATAACATCTAAAAAATTCTGTAATGTCGCAATCTTACTAGGATGTTTGGTTGTCCCAAAATTGTATTGATATAATTCATGTAATGTCATCGTCGAAAGAATGCCCTTACCATCACTTGTATGATCAATCGTCGCATTATGATGAATCACTAAAACATGATCTTTTGTCATCCGTACATCTAATTCCACACCTTGAATATAGTCTTTTTTTAAAGCAGTTGTTAATGCCTCTATCGAATTTTCGGCAAAAGGACTATGTTCATAGTTTCCACGATGGGCAATTATCATAAAATCACCTATCTAATTTTATGTAATGATTGACAAAGTTTTCTAACTTTTTTATAATAAATTCAAGGTGAGAGGTGGTATGTTATGGAAATTGTATATCATAATCAAGATGATTTTTCAAAATTCGCATACACCTCTTTTTCTCATAAAGTATTAGAAGATAAACAACATTATTATCGCATTTTAGATTGTGAAGATAAAAATTTCTTTTATCTAAAAGAAACTGAACCAGAAAAGTTACAAATACTAAATGAAATGAAAGACTTTCAACAATTTCTAAAGACAAAAGAATTAATTTTTGATAAAAAACAAAATCACGAATATTTAGGTTATTCAGAAAGCAAATATAAAAAACAGTCATTTGCTAATCAATTAAGAGAAATTCCAGAATACGATAAATTAACAACCATTTCTATTTATTTTCAAGAATTAGATCGTCTGATTCAAAAAGGACATCAATTAAATATCGTATTCCCAAACTTATTCTCTGATCATTCGATTATTTATGATGTCAAAAAAGAATCACTCTACTTATCTGGTGTCGATACACTACAGGTTGAAAATTATCAATCCATTCATATTAATCCATTTTTAAATGATTACAGAATATTAGAACGTATCTATGGTTCTATTAAATACTTTGACAGTCAGAAAAATTTATATCATCCAAACTTTGATCAATTAAATTTAATCAATCAATTTTTTATTTATACATTGGGATTAAATCTATCTCATGAAATCATTGAACAAGAAGAATTAGGTAACTCTTGTGAACAAACACTAAGAAAGATTTTAAAACAACATGGCTTAAGTGATGAGAATGATTTATATCAATATCTCAAACATATCTATTTATTTGAAGAAAACAGAAGCTATGTAGAAGATGCTTATCCATATATTGAAAAATTAGAATGTAATTATCAATTAGATCACGGAACACAATTTGTAAAAAGAAAAAGATGGATGATGTAAAGGAGATTTGTTATGGACAAAAAATTTATTAATAAAAATGATTTAAAGTATGCGAGGATTAAACAACAAGATCAACTCAAAACTGTCTATCAGTTTTCACATGCTCTTTTTGAAATCTATCAAGAATCATTTTTAAAACAATCTCCCCGTTCTTTATTCCTTGATTTCGAGAAATTAAATTATTTAGAAACCATTGAAAATAATCATCTGTTACTTCCTTCTGCTCTATTATTTGATTCTAAAACCAATCAATATCTCGGATATGAAACAAACATACATACTTATAAAGATTTCAAAACATATTTAAAAAGTCATCAAAATAATCTCGATTCATTAACTGACTATTATTTACAAATTAATCGAATCATAAAAGAAGTACATCAATATCGTATCACTATCCCTTCTTTATTCTGGGATACCCATCTCATGATTAATCCAGATACAAGTGAGATTTATTGTACCAATTTAGTCCATGCTCAAGTCAAAGAACTTCCGGCAATGATTGTCGATCCTAAATTATATTTACTCCATCAAAAACGTTTACCAAATGTCTATCAAAGTAATTTTCTATTCCATCCCAATAGTGACTTTATAGCTTTATTATCTTATTATTTTTATGATTGTACAAGCCTCGATCTTCTAGCAAGTTTTTGTTATCAAACAAATCATCCCGAAATCATACATCGCTTTTTTCAATCGTTTGGCTTACAAACAGAAATTGACTTTCAAAGTCTCTGTTATCAATTATTTTCTAACACTGAAGTACAAGACCCTCAAGTCGCCCAATATCTATTACAATTATTAGAAAACTATGAGACAACACCAGTACCAAATATTCCAAACTTAAAAAAGTTCGTCAAAGTAAAAAACAAAGCACTTAGCCGTAGCTAGGTGCTTTATTTATGTTCTAAAACTGCCTGTAATACTTCATTTCCAATTTGTTCAATCGACTTCAATTGATTCTGTTCCACACATTCAATTGTTTTCCATTTATATACGCTAGCCAGTTCCAAATACGCATTTTCTGCTTTCTTTAAATATGCTTCATCACTTTCTAACTGATCAGGAATTTCATTGCGATTTTGTTTCAACTTTTTAGCAAACTTAGCAGGCATGTGTAAAAACAACGCAATATCTGGTTTTGGTAATTCTAATAATTTAAATTCCAAAATATCTAACCAAGCATACATATTCATACGCTCATTTGTATCTTCTATTTTACCTGCTTGATGTGCCATATTAGAATACACATAACGATCTAAAATTAACGAAATTCCCTGATTTAATTTCTCTTCAATTTTCGGTAAATTATATCTTCTATCGGCTGCATAATAAAGGGCTGCAACTTTGGGTTCTACAGATACAGCTCCTTCTTGAAACCAACCATCACAAATCGTTGCTTTTCCTAAAAAAGGACCTCCAATAATTCTTCCTGTCGGTGAATCATAATTTGGAAAACTGAATACTTCCACTTTCATTCCACGCTCTTTTAAATGTTCAATTAATAATTTTGCTTGTGTTTCTTTTCCAGAACAATCTGTTCCTTCAATCACAATTAACTTCCCTCTCATACTTTTTTCCTCACATATTCTAAATGTTTATAACGTATTTGATTTTCCACATGTTGATCTAATACTGTAACATCAAAATCTTCTTCATTCCATTTTGGAAAATAGATATCAGCCTCTGGATCACTGGCATCTATCTTTGTTAAATACATTTTATCACAATCATCAATCAATTGTTCATAAATACTTGCTCCCCCAATAATATAACAAGTCTTATTTTGTTCTTTTAGATATGCTTTCAACTCCTGTAGAGAATGACAGACCATCACTCCCTCTGGTAAAGAAATTTCTTTATGAGTTAATACAATATGTTTTCTTCCTGGCAATTGTTTCGATAAAGAACAAAATGTTTGATATCCCATTACAATCGCATGGCCCATCGTTTTCTCCTTAAAAAACTTTAAATCATCTTTCAAATGCCAAATTAATCGATTATTCTTTCCTAATTCCCCATTCTCTCCAATTGCAGCAATTAAATATAGCTGTTCCATTATTGTGCTAGCGGGAAACGAATTGGTCCCATATGTTTATAATTTTTTATTTTAATATCTTTGCAATCTTTTGAATGGTCAAAATCATAAAAGTCATCAATCTCAGGATTCAACCACAACTCTGGGGCTTCATACCCACCATTCATTTCAAAACGTTTCATTTGTTCACGAATCCCATCAATCTGATTTTCATAGATATGTGCATTTTTAATACTCCAATCCAAAGTTCCTGGCTCTAAATGATTTACTTTAGCTAACAAATTCAACAGCACTGCATACTGTGTCACATTAAATGGTAATCCCAGTGGAACATCACAACTTCTCTGATGTACCCAAGCATTTAACTTCCCATCTGTTACATCCCATTCACTCGACCATACACAAGAAGGTAAAACAGCCGTTTTTAAATAATCATCCTGCCATAAACTCATCACCATACGACGATCTTCCGGATGATTTTTTAAATCATCTAATAAGCGATCCATCAATTTTAACTGCGATACAATATATCCATAAGCTGTTCCAATCGTATGTGCATATTCTTTTCCTATATAACGATGTACCGGTTCTTTTTCAAAACTTCCATCTTCTCTTTTCACTCTCTGTATCGCATTCCAATATCCATTCTCATCTACTTCCCATTCATCCCAAATATGAACATTTCTATCTTGTAACCATCTCACATCATTCGACTGTACTTGATAAATCCATAACATCTCTAAAATAGCCTGTCTAAAAAATAATTGTTTCGTCGTCAATACAGGAAATTCTTCACTTAAATCAAAATGCAAATAATGAGAAGGAATCTTAATCGTATCAATCCCTGTTCTATTTTCTTGATGAACTCCCTCTTCTAATATTCTTTTCGTTAAATCATAGTATTGTTGATCCCATTTTGTCATATCCACACCTACTCTCTAACTTCATTATATATAAAACATTTGTTCGTGTCAACCGATAATTTCATTTTTGTCAAATGGTACTTCTAAAAACTTTTTACTTGCTAAAAAGTCACACATATGAACAAATCTCTGATATTTATTAGATGGTGCTTTTAACACTTCATTTCCTTGATAATCTTTCGTCCAAGGTCCCATATGCGTAGAAATCATATTCGTAAGCGCTTTTATTTCATGCTCTGTTAAAGTCAAATCATTTTGATGACTTTCAATCATTTCACATACTAGTAAAGGATGATCAAATCTCGTATATCTTTCTTTTTCTATCCCACATTTTAATCCATCGTGTAATAACAATGCCATTAAAATAATATCTTTTTCTTCTGGTTTAAATTGATAACCAATACTTTCATCATGTAAAAGCTCATAGGCAATTCTTACTGCCACTTTCGTATGACGTACTAATCCCCCTTCTCCTAATGCATAACGAGGATGATACTTTCCTGTCGAACTCGCTGGAATCTCAAAAAAATAATCAGGTAAATAAGAAATCAGCTTTTTAATATTTTCACGATACCTTTCCCCTTTTATATAATTAATTTCTCTTGTAAATGTATTTATTTTTGTCTCATTCATAATATAACTACCTTTCTAAACACTAGTGTATCATATTTCATATATCAATTCAAAGAACAATTTCTAATCTCTTCACCACAAAAAGAATTGCCTCCATCATAGAAGACAATTCTCTCTTTATTCAATCACATACGGATCTTGCATCGTTCCTGTTCCTGTGAACTCTAGATTTTCTGTGTTCAGATTGAGCACTGGGCGGACGCCGTAACCATCCGTCACATTGAACCAAACGCCCAACTCACCGGAAGACGTCACGCGGAACTCGTCCGCAAGCGACCAATAGTAGTTGAAGCGGGACGGCGACATGGTCCAGTAGTCTGTTCCCGTGTATAAGTAATATAAC
>USRP01000011.1 GCA_900557185.1 uncultured Mycoplasmatota bacterium | reverse complement strand
CGTCGTGGGCGTAGGAAAATTGAGGAGAGCTGTTCCTAGTACGAGAGGACCGGAACGGACCTACCTCTGGTGTATCTGTTGTCACGCCAGTGGCAGTGCAGAGTAGCTATGTAGGGAATGGATAACCGCTGAAAGCATCTAAGCGGGAAGCCAACTTCAAGATGAGTTTTCCCATTTTTTAAAAAGTAAGATCCCAGGAAGACTACCTGGTTGATAGGCTAGAGGTGGAAGCATGGCGACATGTTGAGCTGACTAGTACTAATAGATCGAGGATTTAATCCAAGTTATTTATGAAAGATTGAAGAAACACATTATCATGTTTTCAGAGAATAATTTCTCTAAAGTAAATTGGTAACGATAGCAATGAGGGTACACCTGTTCCCATCCCGAACACAGAAGTTAAGCTCATTCACGCCGACGATAGTTTATCGCGAAAATAGGTAGTTGCCAATTTTTTTTTGCTTTAAAATGAGATTATTTCTATCTCATTTTTTCTTTATAGAATCGTTCTTATGTTGTATGAATTACGGTAAAAAGATTGTAAATAAATGAAATAATATTGTTTTTAGTATTTATTTCTAATATAATAAGATTGGTGATAGAAATGGAATATAAAGTTACAACAAAAAATGAAATGGATACAATTGAATTAGCACAAAACTTTGAATCTGAAAAATTTCCAAATATGATTATTTGCTTAGATGGTGAACTAGGAAGTGGGAAAACTGTATTCACAAAAGGAATTGCTAATGCTTTAGGAATTAAAGAGAGTATTACTTCACCTACGTTTACAATTATTAAAGAATATGAAGGAGAATTACCTTTATATCATATGGATGTATATCGTTTAAATGGAAATGTAGAAGGTACTGGAATTGAAGAATACTTTACCAAGGGAGGTGTTGTAGTCATCGAATGGGCTGACACAATTAAAGATATTCTTCCTGAAGAACGTTTAGATATTAAATTTAAAGTTGTGGGTGAAAATACACGTGTTTTAGTATTAAAGCCATATGGTAAAAAATATGAAGAATTATGTGAGGCGGTTTTATGATAAAACTATTAATTGATACTGCTTCTAGTCGTATTGTATTAGGGTTGTATCAAGATGATACTATTTTAAAAGAAATCAAGGAAGAAAATGATCATCAGCTATCAGTTCGTATTTTTCCTTTATTAGATCAATTGTTTCAAGAAACAAAGTTATCTCCAAAGGAAGTAGATGAAATTGTCGTTGTGACAGGACCTGGTTCTTTTACAGGGGTTCGTATTGGTGTCACAATTGCTAAGACTTATGCGTGGTCTTTCAATAAGAAGATTATTACAGTCTCTGAATTACAATGTATGGCTTCTACAGAGGTAGATACTGATTATTGTATCCCAATGATTGATGCTAGAAGAAATGCGGTATATGCAGGTATTTATGATAGAAATTTAGATGCTGTCATACCAGATCAATATATTACATTAGATGCATTACAAAAGAAAGTAGAAGAATTAGATGGTACTTATACTTTTATTAGTGATCAGACATTTCCTTCTATCGATGTAATAAAATCAAATATGAATTTAAAAGTAATCTTAAAAAAACATGAAAATGACGAAGGTATCAATCCACATCAGGTCAACCCAAATTATTTAAAAAAGACAGAAGCCGAAGAAAACTTAACTAAGTAGTATGGAAATTATTGAAGTACAAGCATCAAATTTTCAACAGTTTCAAACTATTTTAAATATTTCGGGAAATCCTATGGAAGAATGGGATCAATTTGCACAAGATCCTTTTCGCCATTGTTATTTATTAAAAAAAGATGATATTATTTGTGCTTATATTGATTTTTCAATGATATATGAACGGGCAGAGTTAAATCAAATTTTTGTCATAGAATCATATCGTAAACAACATTGTGCGAGCCAATTAATGGATTTTATGATAGAACAGTGTATGAATCAACATTGTTGTAATGTGACATTAGAAGTACGTGAAAGCAATATAGCAGCACAAAAACTATATCAGAAATATCAATTTCAATCAGTCGCCAAACGAGAACATTATTATCAAATAGAAGATGCAATATTAATGGAAAGGACGTTGTAGTATGAAGTCAACATATATTTTAGCAATTGAATCTAGTTGTGATGAGACAAGTGTTTCAATTATAAAAGATGGTCATGAAGAAATCGCAACAGTTGTCTTAACACAAATAGATATTCATAAATTATTTGGTGGTGTCGTACCAGAAGTTGCTAGTAGACATCATATTGAAAACATTACAATTGTCATTGAAGAATGTCTACATAAGGCTAATATGACAATTGAACAAGTCGATGCAATTGCAGTAACATATGGTCCAGGATTAATTGGATCCTTATTAATTGGTGTTCAAGCAGCAAAAACATTGGCTTATTTATATCAAAAACCACTGATTCCTGTTCATCATATTGCTGGTCATATTTATGCTAATAACTTAGTAGAAGAGATGAAATTTCCATTGATTGCACTTGTTGTAAGTGGAGGACATACTGAGTTAATGTATATGAAAGAAGACTATTCTTTTGAAAAGATTGGTGGTACTTTAGATGATGCAGTAGGAGAAGCATATGATAAAGTTGCACGTGTCATTGGACTTCCATATCCTGGAGGACCAGCTGTAGATAAATTAGCCCATCAAGGTAAAGATACATATCACTTACCATTACCACTAGATGATGATAGTTATGACTTTAGTTTTAGTGGTTTAAAAAGTGCAGTCATCAATTTATCACATAATGAACAACAACGAGGAAATGAAATTCGTAAAGAAGATTTAGCTTGTTCATTTCAAAATCGCGTAGTAGAAATTTTAACAAAGAAGACAATGAAAGCACTCAAAGAATTTGGTGTCAATCGTTTAATCGTTGCCGGTGGGGTAGCTGCCAATCAAGGATTACGTGAGAGATTACAAACACTATGTGAACAAGAAAATATTCATTTAATTATTCCACCAATGAAATATTGTACGGATAATGCAGCTATGATTGGTGCAGCTGGTTATTTCGCATATCAATTAGGAATTCGTGGAGATCTTACATTAAATGCTAAAGCAACTGGAGAATTAAAAAAGTAGATATAAATATCTATTTTTTTTATTTTCAGGGTCAATAATTGCCATTTCAAAGAAATAATAGTTACAAATAGTGAAAAATAGTGTACACTTTTTTAAAGATTAGGAGAGATATGTAGTATGTTGTTATGCTTTCATTTTAAAAAGAAAATATTCATTTTAAAGATAAAGAAATTTGATTGTATGTTATTTATTGGTAAGTAACTTTATATAAGGATATAAAATATATGTTAAAATAAAAATATAGAATAGGAGTATCAGTAGTATGTTTTATTTTTTTGTCGTAGAAGACCAAGCCGATATGAATCAGATGGTTTGTGATTTCATTATAGATATTTGTAAAGAGAAAAAAATTAAGATAATGATTTATCGCTTTTCATCTTATTCCAAAGCTTTTTATGAACTTGCTTATGCGAGTATTCCCAATAAAGTTTTTGTCTGTGACATTGAAATTACAGCTCCCAAAGGGAAGTTAAAACACATGGAGTCTGGTCTGGAATTTGGAAAAAAATTACGTGAAAAAGATACGAAAAGTGATTTAATTTATCTGTCGAATTATGATTATGAAAATGAGGTAGCTACTTCTATTTTTAATTGTACTAGATATATTAAAAAGAACTGTAAAAATATGAGAGAAATATTAGCAGATACTATCGATTATTTAGTTTTTAAAAAAGGAGAACAGCAAAAGATTGTATTTCGTATTTCTAATCAAATAACTTATCAATTTCAATTGAATGAGATTAACTATGTTCAGAAAATAAAATCAACAAAATATTGTGAAATACATACTATCACGACACCATTTAAATACTATATTACGTTAAAAGAATTAAATAAAACGTATTTTCATAATCATTTTGTAACTGTAAAAAGAAGTTATTTGGTTAACTCATATAACATAAGATTCCAAGATAATCACAAGATCATTTTTTCTAATGGCGATCAGTTATTATTATAAAAAACACATTTCTTATTTCTGAAATGTGTTTTATTTCTTTTTAGAATTTACGTGTTCAAAGTAGTGTAATAATAATTCTTTTGGTGAATTACAAAGTGTTTGTTGCATTTCTTCACCATTCAAAATACCATATTCTAATGAAAGATGATGTAAGATGCGAACTTGATATTCTTTCAGAGAATCAGCAAATTCTAACGTTTGTTCCTTCTGTTCAGGAGATACTTCTAGTGGTAGAATAAAAAGTCCTGTATATCCATGTCGTTTAATATCTTTGGTTGTATTTAAAAAGACAACATCTCCTAATAAAGTATAAAAATAGCTAATGGTTTCAGGTGTATGTCTGTAATTTAATTTGGAAAAAATTGGTATATTTTTATAATTATCTTTCGCATATTCTAATAATGCCTCTGAGTGGGTATTAAGAGAATCTATATTTCCTATATAATCGATTGTTTGATTTGGATGTATGATAACAATTTTATGTATATTCATAATTTCACTTCCTATATTTATTATAACAGAACATAAAAAAAATGGAATGATGCATTCCATTTTTTTAAAACATAGCTGGAAGAATAAACATTGTAATAATAAGAATTATAAGATATACAATTCCATATGTGTATCCGATTTTGTTTTTATCAATATCTGATGTATAGCGGAATCCTTGAATCATGTATACATTTGATAATACAATTCCACATAATAAGATTAACATCATAAGTTGTACTGAAACATACATAAAGATGATTGTTCCAAGCATTGTTACTGTTAAGATGACAGAGGTAATTCCAAGGTAAGTAAGCATTTTTTTATAACTAGAATTACTATGGAATAATTTATCAGCAACAAGATAGAATAATCCAGCAAGAATTGCATAAGTAACAAGTACAATTACAAGAGTTGTAAAGAAGATTCTAGCATAAGGAATTTCGATAGAGGTAGCTATTAAACTATTAAATCCGCTAGCACTTGCAAATACACCAATTAATTCTTTAGAACCTAAGCAACAGAATAATGCGATAATCACTGCATTGATTGCAATTAGAATTCCTCCAATTGTAATATTTTCTGTTTCTACAACTTCTTTGATAGTATCTACTGGTTTTGTAAACATACCTTTTACAGCTGATACTAATTCATTAAAATCAAATCCTGTCGTAACTTCTGTTGTTTTATTTTCACAGTTTGGACATTTACCATCCACTAATTTTGATCCACATTTTGTACAAAATTTTGCCATACAATTTCCTCCTTAAAAATATTTTGAAAAATAAGTTGGTAGACTACTAGCATCTACTAAATGATAAGCATTATCTACATAACTATATGAAACATAAATACCATCAGATGAAGAATTTGATTTTTCTTTTGTTTCACCATCTTCGTCATATGATATTGTATAATTATATTTTCCATAAAGATACATTGTTAAATATCCATCATCATCTAGTTCTAAGTCTCTTAATTCCATATCTTTGAATTCAATTTTCTTTAGTGTTGTAGTACTATATGAATCCATATCCTCTTTTAATTCTTCATAAGTATCTTTTAAATCATCTAAATCGACATTTTTTCCTTCAAAGTTAGATTTAATATCATCGATGTTTTTGTTATCGATTACTCCTTGATAGATGATTCCTAAATCTTTTTTCGCCTGATCTACCATTTTATTTTTTTCTTTGGTTGGAATATTATCTTCATTGAAATGAATTGTTTGTGAGTGAGAATATGTACTGACATTTAATTCATCTTCTAATGAGAATCCAAATGGTAATTCAATTTTCATTTGATATGGAAGAGCTAATAATGCAGGTAATTTATATACATCCATAGAAGAAGTACTTTCATCTTTGTCAATATATTTCTTATCTACTTTAATGCCTTCTAATGTTACAGTTGAATCTTTTAATACAGAAAGTTCAAAATCATCAACTGTTTCTAAAGTATTATCAGCAATTTTCCAATTATCGAAGAATAAGAATTTATTTCCTTTTTCTTTTGTCAATGTAATATGTTCTGTTTGATCATTTGTTTTTCCTTCTACTGTATAAGTAATTGTTACATACATAGAAAGACCACTGCTGCTTTTTTCTGCTTTTGTAATTTTGTAGTTTGTAACTTTTTCCTCTTTGCTGTCCTTTTTCATCCTATTTACAATACTTGTGAATACTTTTTTGTCTGTAAATTCACTTTTCTTCACATCTAAATAAGAATATAATTTTTCGGCATCATAATTAATTACTGCTTCAAAATAATCTGATGCGATTTTCTTAGGATCTGTTAAATTTTTACCAATTACAAATCCGATTACAAGTAATATGACAATGATAATGCCAACTGTCCAACCAATTTTTGCTTTCTTGCTCATTGGTTTTCTTTCCTTCGGTGTTACTTTTTTTGGAGCTTTCTTTTCCTCTGTTTGCTCATCCGTATTGAGTGGTTTTCCACATTCGGCACAGAACTTTGCACCAGGTTCGTTTTTAAATCCACATTCACCGCAAAACACTTATATCATCCTCCTTTGCACTCCTAATTATAATGTAACCTATTTTATATTCCCTGTCAATTTCATGTTTATGAAATAAATAAAAAAATATACAAGAAATGTGATAAAATCTTGTATATTTTCTATTTATTTTTTATACAACGTTTTTCTATAAAATTCACTATATAATACATAATCGTTGCGACAATTCCTAAAATGATTACACCAGACATAACGAGATCTAAGTTAAATACTTGGGAACCATACATAATTAAATATCCGATTCCTTCTTTCGATACTAAAAATTCTCCCATGATTACTCCGATTAAAGACATACTAATATTAATTTTTAAGGCATTTATTATTGTTTGGATACTATTTGGCATAATTAATTTATAATAGATTTGCCATTTGGTTGCTTTCCAAGATTGCAGTAGTTTAATTTTATGAGTATCTGTTTCGACAAAGCTTTGATATACGTTGATAATTGTGATGATGACAGATATAAATAAAGCCATTAATATAATAGATCCTTTTCCAGCACCAGCCCATATGATGATGATAGGACCAAGTGCGACTTTAGGAAGACTATTTAAGATAGTAAGATATGGATCTAATACTTTGGCGAGAAATGGCCACCACCATAATATGGTAGCAATTAAGAATCCGAGAAAGGTACCAAGAGAAAAACTGATGATTGTCTCATAAGTAGTTACCCAGATATGATACCAAAGATCACCACTTTTCATAAGCCCATAAATCGTTTCTAAGACGTTTTTGGGACTGGATGAGATAAATGTATTAATAAGTCCGAAATCCGCTGCTAACTGCCAAATAATGAGAAATAAAAGGAGAATGAGTAGTTGTGTTATTTTAATATGTCTGTTTTGTCTTTTTAATTTCTTTAAAAACACAAGATGTTCTTGACTATACATGGAAATCAATCTCCTTCCATATTTGATCATAGTACTTAGAAAACTCTTTACACTTTCTATTTTCAATCGGAGTACTACGATGTTCAAAATGAATGGAATGAATATTTTTTATTTGGCATGGTCTTTCTGTCAACACAATAATACGATCAGCCATACTAATCGCTTCTGCTAAATCATGTGTTACCATAATCGCACTTTTCTTTTCTCTTTTAATGATCCGATATACATCATCTGATACAGCTAATCTCGACTGATAGTCTAAAGCCGAAAATGGCTCATCTAAAAGTAAGATATCTGGTTTAGTTGCTAAAGTTCTAATCAAAGCAACACGTTGTCTCATACCACCTGATAAATTGGCTGGATAACTATGAATAAATTCTTCTAATCCATATGTCTTTAATAATTTTAATACATGTTCTTGATTCTCCTTTGTATTTTGTTTTGTAATTTCTAACCCTAGTAAACAATTATCTAAAATTGTTCTCCAAGGAAATAGACAATCTTGTTGTAACATATATCCAAAAGAAGTATCTTGATTCGTTTCAATCGTTCCTCCTGATTTTTCTAGTAAATTACAAAGAACAGATAGAATCGTTGATTTACCACAGCCACTAGGACCTACAATGGCGATGAATTCTCCCGGTTCTAAGGAAAAAGAAACTTCATCAATGGCAGGTGTTTCTCCTTGCTTGGTATGATAAGTTTTTTTTAATTGATTGACACGTAAAATCGGTTTCATTTTTTCGCAAATTCAGTGGTTACTAATTTCTCATAAGGAGCACTTTTTTCTAATTCACCTGCATTTTTCATAATTTCTTGTATATGTTCAAAGTTTTCTTTTTCAATATAAGTTGTATCAAACCATGAATCAATATTACGATAACGTTTTACAATTTTCGTAACGTCTTCTAAAGAAGTATCTGGAAATTCATCTAAGATGACTTTTGCTACTTCTTCATCAGTATGGTTTTTGACATAATCAATTCCTTTTTGAATTGCGTTTGAAAAGCCTTGAATGACATCTTTATTATTTTCTATATAACTTTTTCTTGCATGATAAGCAGTATATGGAACAACACCACCTAATTCTCCTAGTGAAGCTACAACATAACCATAACCTTCTTTTTCTAATTGTAAAGCATTTGGTTCAAATAAATTAACAAAGTCCCCATTACCACCTATAAAAGAACCACTCATTGCCGCAAATTCTACACTGGTATCAATATTAACATCTTTTTTAGGATCAATTCCTTGTTCTGTTAATGCCCATTCGAATGTCATTTCTGGCATACCACCTTTACGACCACCAATGACAGTTTTCCCAATCATATCTTCCAATTTAAAATCTTTGATATCTTCTCGTGCTACAATGAAGCTACCATCTCTTTTCGTAAGTCCAGCAAAATTTACTAAGTAGTCTTTTTCTCCTTGGTTATAAACATAAATGGTAGATTCACTACCAGCAAATCCAATTTGAACATTATTCGATAGAACACTGGCAGTTACTTTATCTGCTCCAGGGGTTAATATAAATTCAACATTTAATCCTTCATCTTCAAAATATCCTAGTTGTTTGGCTACATATTGTGGAGCATAGAAAATACTGTGTGTAACTTCTGCTACCTTAACTTTCTTTAAATCTGATTTTGGTTTGTTTACATAAAAATAAATCACTGATAAGACGATAATAATGATTAATCCAATCAGTGAAATCCAAACTTTTTTCAATCTAATCCCTCTCTTTCAATGATAGTATATTCTAAAGGAGGTAACTAGTATAGATAAATTACCCATACTCTTTGAGAAATAGACGGGTTATGATATAATAAAAAAAGAAAGTTGGGATACTGTGAAATATGGATTAATTTTATATAAAAAGACAGATAATTTAGGGGATGACATTCAATCATACGCAGCGATGCAGTTTCTACCACGTGTAGATTATGTCATTGATCGTGAAGCATTAGATGAATTTGTCCCTGATAAAAAAGAATATGTTGCTACCATTATGAATGGTTGGTATTTACATAAGAAGACACATTTTCCTTTTACTCCATATATTCATCCATTATTAATTTCTATGCATTTTACAGAAAATGATTTAATTACAAAAAGAGGATATGAATTTTTAGATGGATATACAAAAGATTTTTTAAAACCATATGGTAAAATTGGATGTCGTGATTTAGTGACAGAGTCTATGTTAAAAGAAAAAGGATATGATACTTATTTCTCTGGATGTATGACGTTAACATTAGATCAAATTGGTAAGAAAAAAGTAGGTAACTATATCTGTGTCATTGATATGAAAGAGGGAATTGTAGAAAAAATACATACTTTATTTCCTGAATATGAAATTAAAATTATGAGTCATTGGTTAAAACCAGAAGAGAGTGCTTCTATGTCTTTAGAAGAGAGAATGGATCGTGTTAAAGAGTATTTAACGATTTATCAGAATGCGAAGTTAATTATTACCGATCGCTTACACTGTGCTCTTCCTGCTTTAGCACTAGAAACACCAGTTGCACTTATTTATTATGATTATAATGCAGATCGTTTATCTACTTTTAAAGACTATGTCACTTATTATTCTGAAGGAGAATTTATGGAACTTTCTCGTGAAGAATTATTAAAGTTAAAAAATCCAACTTATTATAAAAAGATTCGAAAATCTCTAAAAGAAACAGTAAGTAATTTTATAAAAGAATCAGAAACTTTAAAGTTAGATATTAAAAAATTACCAGATGTAAAAACATATCATGACTTTGTAAAAAGAGAGCAACACACGACAAAATTATTTACAGATCAAATCAAAATATTACAAGATGAGTTAGCAGAGACGAAAAAACAAGCTCAAGATAGAGAAAAAGAATTATATGATACAATTGTTTCAATGGATAAAGAAATCGCTCGTCTATATCCGTTTGAACAAGAAATTAATGAGTTAAATTATCAAAGAACGTTCCGTATGTATAAAAAATATTACAATTATAGAAAGAAAAAGGTTAGCAAAAAGTTACCTCGAGGGGGTTAATTAGATACCCTTTCTATCTAACATGGCTGAAAGAAGAGATCTCTCTTCTTTTTTTCGACGGTTATTTTTCATATATTCTGTTATGATGTCTAGGAGGTGAATAGAATGAAACAAAGTAAAGTACTATCTGTTGTAGCAATCATTCTCATCATATCTGGAGGATTATATTTTTTAAAGTGGTTATACCATGAAACGAATCTTTTATTTGTTATAGGAACTGTTGTATTTATGATAGTAGTTTGTTTGTTTCAATTAAAAGTATTACAATTGTTGGAGCATGATCAATGTCCAAAACAAAGAGAAAATCGTTTAGAGAAAGACTTAAAAAATAATCGTGAGAAATTATTTTTACAAATTCAAAAGTTAGTAAAGTGGCATGAAATGGCTAGACAAGATTTTGAAGATACATTAGATTATATCAACGGATATTCAGAAGAAGAGATTCAAAAGAAATATCGCGAAAAGTATTAAATATCTGTTCTAGACTTATCAAATGACTAAAAATATGGTATGATGATTTTAGTGATAGTAGAGGTGGTATATGAATTTAGATGCATTAAATAAAGAACAACGAGAAGCTGTTACAACGGTTGAGGGACCACTTCTCGTATTAGCAGGAGCAGGTAGTGGTAAAACAAGAGTATTAACAACGAGAGTTGCTTATTTATTGGAAGAAGTAGGAATTGCTCCAGAACATATTTTAGCGATTACGTTTACCAATAAAGCAGCCAAAGAGATGAAAGAACGTATTATTACGATGTTAGGACCAATCGGTTATCAGATTCAAATATCGACATTTCACTCATTTGGGTTATTAATATTAAGAGAGAATTATGAGAAATTAGGACTAGCAAAAAACTTTACGATTTTAGATAGTGATGATACGTTAACCGTAATTAAAAAAATCATGAAAGATATGGGATTAGATCCTAAAGAATATAATCCTAGAGCAATTCGTAATCGTATGAGTGGGGCAAAAAATGAATTGTTAACACCAGTAGAATATGAACGATTTGCTCAGACTGATTTTGAAGAAAAAGTAGTCAAAGTATATGAGAAATACGAACAGAAATTAAAACAAAATGATTCTGTTGATTTTGATGATTTATTGATGATGCCAATTCAATTATTCCGTAAATATCCTGAAATATTACAAGCATATCAAGAGCGTTTTCAATATATTTTAGTTGATGAGTACCAAGATACGAACGAAGCACAATATATTTTAGTTAAAATGATCAGTGCCAAATACCGCAATATTTGTGTTGTTGGTGATAATGATCAAAGTATTTATTCGTTCCGTGGAGCAAATTATCGTAACATTTTAAACTTTGAAAAAGATTATAAAAACCCAAAAGTAATTATGTTAGAAGAAAATTATCGTTCTACTAAGACGATATTGAATGCAGCCAATGATGTCATTCAAAATAACAAACAGAGAAAAGATAAAAATTTGTGGACGAACAATGAAGAAGGCGTAAAAATTCGTTATCATCGTGCTTTAGATGAAAAAGATGAAGCGAATTATGTCATGAAAGAGATTTTAAAATTAATCGATCAACATGTTAGTCCAGAAAATATTGCTGTATTATATCGAACGAACGCGCAATCACGAAATATGGAAGAAGTTTTATTAAGAGAAAATATTCCATATAAAGTGGTCGGTAGTTTTTACTTCTATAATCGCAAAGAAATTAAAGACTTAATCGCATATATGAGATTGATTTACAATCAACATGATGATGTCAGTTTACTCCGTATTATCAATTCACCAAAACGTGGGATTGGTGCGAAAACAATCGAAAATTTAACGAGAAAAGCCAATGAAGAAGAAAAATCTATTTTTGAAGTTATTGATTCAGGAAAAGAATTAACTTTTAAACATATGATTCAAGATTTAATTTTAGCTGAACAAAATCTATCTCTGACAGAATTAGTAGAAGAGATATTAGTCAAATCAGGTATGAAACAAGAGCTAGTTAGTGAGAAATCAATGGAAGCAGATATTCGTCTAGAAAACTTAGAGGAATTTAAAACTATTACCAAGAGTTTTGAAGAGAATAATGGCATTGTTTCACTAGAAGAATTCTTAATGGAAATTAGTTTGGTTGCTGATGTGGAAGAACATAAAAATAATCATCAAGTTGTGACTTTAATGACAGTTCATTCAGCCAAAGGATTAGAGTTTGATTATGTTTTCTTAATTGGTATGGAAGAAGGAATTTTTCCACATAATAACTCTTTTATGAATCCAGAAGAGTTAGAAGAAGAAAGAAGACTTTGTTATGTAGCGATAACTCGTGCGAAAAAGAGTTTATGGCTTGTGAATGCCAGAAGAAGAACGATTTATGGAATGGATAGTCAAAATCCACCAAGTCGCTTTATCGATGAAATTGATTCTAAATATGTAGAACAAGATCAAGAAGAAAAACAATCAGCATTTCGTTTCTTCCAAAAAAAGACAAATACGATTGATAAGAATGCTGAATATCAAATTGGTGATCATATTATTCATGATCAATTTGGTGAAGGCGTTGTTGTAGGAATTGATAAATCCATTTTAACCATTGCTTTTGCCCATCCCCATGGAATTAAGAAATTATTAAAAGGACATAAAAGTATTAAGAAGAAAGGAGCTTAAATATGTATACATTATTTAATATTGAAGAAAGTTTAAATAACTTAATGAAACCAGTCAAGAACTTTATGGCTGAACATGGAGATAATCCCCTTGTTTGGTTTGCTATTATTGGAATAGGTGCTCTTGTCTTTTTCTGGACTTATTCCTCATTACAGAAGGAGAAATAATATGAAAGATAAAACATTACTTATTTTAGCAGCCGGAATGGGCAGTCGTTTTGGTGGCTTAAAACAAATTGAACCAATGGGACCAAATGGAGAGTTTCTAATTGATTATTCCATTTATGATGCCTTAAAAGCTGGATTTACAAAAGTAGTCTTTGTCATTAAAAAAGAAAATTATGAAGTGTTTAAAAGTACTATTGGAAAAAGAGTCGAAGACAAAATTCCAGTAGAATATGCATTTCAAGAATTAAGTGATATTCCTAGTCATTTAAAATTCCCTGAAGATAGAACAAAACCACTGGGTACATCTCATGCTATTTTAGCAGCTAGACATGTTATCCATGAACCATTTGTTACAATTAATGCAGATGATTTCTATGGACGAGATGCTTATTTCCAAGCCGCTAATTTTATAGATCAAATGGCAGATGAACATCAATATGCTGTAATTACATATCATACAGTCAATACTCTAACAGAGAATGGATCTGTCAAAAGAGGTGTTTGTAAAGTTGAAGACCATTATTTAACACAGATTATAGAAAGTTCTATTGAACGAAAAAATAACGCCATTATTGCTTCGCCATTAGATGGAACAACACCTTTTTCAGTAACAGAAGATACACCGGTATCTATGAATATGTTTGCTCTAACACCGGATGTATTCGTTTATTTAGAAAAACACTTTGATGATTTTGTCAATAAGAACCAAGATAATCTTCTAACTTGTGAATACTTATTACCAGATTCCATTATGGATATGATTTATGAGAAATATGTTCAAGTAAAAGCAATTCCTACTACTGCAAGATGGTATGGTGTGACATATAAAGAAGATACAGAAAGTGTAAAACAATCGATTCAAAAATTAATTGATGAGAAAATATACCCATGTCATTTATGGGAAAAAGAAGAACACTAATCGCTAAATTAGTGTTTTTTTATAAGCGATACATGATATAATAAAAAAGGTGATAAAGATGAATCAAGATATCAAAAAACACATCGATGAACTAGTCGAATTATTAAATAAAGCCAGTTATGAATACCATACTTTAGATAAACCAACGATAACCGATCAAGAGTATGATAATTATTTACATGAATTAGTAGGACTAGAAGAGAAATATCCTGAATTTGTACGCAGTGATTCTCCTACTGTTCGTGTTGGAGGAGAAGTCATTGATGACTTTCAAAAAGTAAGACATGAAATACCAATGTTATCATTGAGTAATGTATTTAATGAGAGTGAAATTGTACGCTTTGATGACAGAGTGAAAAAATACGTTTCTCATCCAAGTTATGTTTGTGAATTAAAAATCGATGGTCTTTCTGTTTCACTCCTTTATAAAGACGGAGAACTTGTCCGTGGAGCGACGAGAGGGGATGGAGTGACAGGAGAAGATATTACCCACAATGTCAAAACCATCCGTAATATTCCACTACGTCTAAAAGAAAAGATAGATATCGAAGTACGTGGCGAAATCTATATGCCAAAAAAATCATTTGAAGATTTAAATGAAACGAGAAAGAAAAATCATCAAGAACCATTTGCCAATCCTCGTAATGCAGCTGCGGGAAGTGTTAGACAACTAGATAGTAGTATTGCAGCGAGTAGAAATTTATCTAGTTTTATGTATCACATACCAAACGCGAAAGATTATGGATTAAATACCCATTATGAAGCATTAAAGTTCTTAGAAAAATTAGGCTTTACAGTCAACCCGAATATCAAGTTAGTGTCTAATTTAGATGAATTATTAGATTATATTCGTGAGTGGACTGAAAAAAGAGAAACTCTATCTTATGAGATAGATGGTATTGTGATCAAAGTAAATGGATTAGATGATCAACAAAAATGTGGATATACTGTAAAATATCCAAGATGGGCAACAGCTTATAAATTTCCAGCTATGGTTGTTTTAACAAAATTAAAAGATATAAAATTTACAGTAGGTAGAACAGGACAAGTTGTTCCAAATGCTATCTTAGAACCAGTATTATTAATGGGATCTGTTATTTCTAAAACAACTTTACATAATGAAGACTATGTCGTTAGTAAAGATATTCGTATTGGTGATACCGTAAAAATTAAAAAAGCCGGAGATGTGATTCCAGAAGTGATTGGTCCAGAAGTATCACGAAGAGATGGAAGTGAAATTCCATTTCAAATGGCTACCCACTGTCCAATTTGTCATGAACCCCTTGTTAGAAAAGAAGAAGAATCTGCTTATTATTGTGTGAATCCACGTTGTGATGCCAAGAAAATAGAAGGATTAATTCATTTTGTTTCTAGAAATGCGATGAATGTCGAAGGGTTTGGAGATAACATTGTCGAAGATTTTTATAATATGGGGTATCTGAATACTTTTGATGACTTTTATCACTTATATGAAAAGAAACAAGAGTTAATGGAATTAGAAGGATTCGGAGAAAAAAGTATTAATAACTTATTAGAGAGTATTGAAAACAGTAAAAAGAATTCTCTAGAACGTCTACTATTTGCCCTAGGAATTCGTCATGTTGGTGCGAAAACTGCTAAAATACTAGCAGCTCATTATCACACCATGGAAGCTTTACAACAAGCAACATTAGAAGAATTAGTAAATATTCGAGATATTGGAAGTATTATTGCGAAAAGTGTTGTTAAATACTTTCAAGATCCAATCAATATCGATTTGATCAATCGCTTAAAAGAAAATGGCGTAAATATGAAATATTTAGGTGCTACATCTTCTGATTTACCACTATCTGGTAAAAGCTTTGTCTTAACAGGAAGCTTAGAACATATGACAAGAGATGAAGCACAAGCGAAAATAGAAAGTCTTGGAGGAACTTGGTCTAGTAGTGTTAGTAAAAAAACAGGAGCTGTAATCGTTGGTGAAAATCCTGGTAGTAAATATCAAAAAGCACTCGAATTAAACGTTCCAATTTTATCCGAAGAAGACTTTATGAATATGATTGACAGTAAATAAATTGTATACTGTCAATTTTTTTTATAAATTCGTTTACTTTGATACATGTTTTTCTAAAATGTGTTATACTATAAAAGGATACTAGAAGGAGGTAATATATGGACGCTTGGAGAAATTTTAAAGGAGAAACTTGGAAAAATACAATTGATGTACGTGACTTTATTATGAGTAACGTAACACCATATACCGGTGATGAATCATTTTTAACTGAGAGTACAGACAAGACAAAAAAAGTTTGGAGTATTCTAGAAGAAAAAATGAAAGTCGAACTGGATAAAGGAATTTACGATGTAGATACAAAAACAGTATCAGGAATTGATGCTTATGAACCTGGTTATATTTCAAAAGACGATGAAGTTATTGTTGGATTACAAACAGATGAAGCATTAAAAAGAATTTGTAATCCATGGGGTGGAATTCGTATGGTTGAGAGTGCACTTCAATCTTATGGATATGAAATTGACCCAGAAATGAAAAAAGTATTTACAAAATATCGTAAGACACATAATCAAGGAGTATTTGATGCTTATACACCTGATATTCGCGCTGCTCGTCATGCGGGATTATTAACAGGACTTCCAGACGCATATGGAAGAGGAAGAATTATCGGTGATTATCGTCGTATTGCTCTTTACGGAATTGATCGTTTAATCGAAGGTAAAAAATATGATCAAAGTCAATTAGACGAAGTAGAAATGACAGCTTCTGTGATTCGTATGAGAGAAGAATTAACAGAACAAATTTCAGCACTTGAAGAAATTAAATCAATGGCTAGTAAATATGGTTTTGATATTTCAAAACCAGCTACGAATGCATTAGAAGCTGCTCAATGGTTATACTTTGGATATCTAGCAGCTATTAAAGAAAATAATGGTGCTGCTATGAGTTTAGGACGTACTTCTACATTCTTAGATATTTATATTGAAAGAGATTTACAAGAAGGTACATTAGATGAAAAAGGAGCACAAGAAATTATTGATCAATTCATCATTAAATTACGTATTGCTCGTCATTTAAGAACACCAGAATATAATGATTTATTTGCTGGAGATCCTACTTGGGTTACAGAATCACTTGGTGGTATGGCTTTAGATGGACGTACCCTTGTAACGAAAAACTCATTTAGATATTTACACACATTAACAAATTTAGGACCTGCTCCAGAACCAAATATGACAGTATTATGGAGTAAGGAACTTCCAGAAGGATGGAAAGATTACTGTGCGAAAATGTCTATTCAAACAGATGCTCTACAATATGAAAGCGATGACTTAATGAGACCAATTTATGGAGATGATTATGCAATCGCATGTTGTGTATCTGCTATGAAGGTTGGAAAACAAATGCAGTTCTTTGGAGCTCGTTGTAATTTAGCCAAAGCTTTACTATATGCCATTAATGGTGGTGTCGATGAAATGAAAAAGACACAAGTATTAAAAGATGTACCAAAAATTACAAGTGAAGTATTAGATTATGACGAAGTAAAAACTGCTTATGATAAAGTACTAGAAAAAGTTGCGAAAATCTATGTAGATGCAATGAATATCATTCACTATATGCATGATAAATACGCCTATGAGAAATCACAAATGGCATTACATGATACAAATGTAGAACGTTTAATGGCATTTGGAGTAGCAGGACTTAGTGTTGCAGTAGATAGTTTATCTGCTATTAAATACGCGAAAGTAAAACCAATTCGTGATGAAGATGGTATTACAACTGATTTTGAAATCGAAGGAGATTATCCAAAATATGGAAACGATGATGATCGTGTAGATTCTATTGCTGTAGAACTTACAGAGAGATTTATTCGTGAATTAAAGAAACATGAATTATATCGTAATGCACATCATACATTATCTGTGCTTACAATTACTTCAAATGTTGTTTATGGAAAGAAAACAGGAGCAACTCCAGATGGAAGAAAAGCTGGTGTCGCATTTGCTCCAGGAGCAAACCCAATGCATGGAAGAGACTCTAGTGGTGCTCTTGCATCATTAAACTCTGTTGCTAAAATAGAATATAAAGATGTATGCCAAGATGGTATTTCAAATACATTCTCAATTGTTCCAAATGCCCTTGGAAAAGATGAAAAAGAACGTATTAAGAAATTAGTAGCTCTTTTAGATGGATACTTTAAACAAGGAGCACATCATTTAAATGTTAACGTATTTAATCGTGAAACACTAATTGATGCAATGGATCATCCAGATAAATATCCAACGCTTACGATTCGTGTAAGTGGATATGCTGTTCACTTCAATCGTTTAAGTCGTGAACAACAACTAGAAGTAATTAATCGTACATTCCACGAGACCATTTAATGATAAAAGGTAGTATTGAATCTGTTGAAACAATGGGCCTTGTAGATGGTCCAGGAATACGATATGTCGTATTCTTACAAGGATGTAAATTACGATGTTTGTTTTGCCATAATCCTGAAACATGGAATATGGAAGACAAAAACATGACTACTCCAGAAGAATTAATTAAAAAAGTAAAACGATATAAAAATTATTTTGGTGATGAAGGAGGAATTACCTTCTCTGGAGGTGATCCTCTCTGTCAACCAGAATTTGTATTAGAATGTTTAAAATTATGTCAACAAGAACATATTCATACCTGTTTAGATACTTCAGGGGTTGGAACAAAACCCGAACTACATGAAGAAATCTTAAAATATACAGACTTAGTGATTTTAGATATTAAAGCACTAGATACAGATGGATATAAAAAAATGACAGGTTATCGCATTCAAGAATATCTTGATTTCTTAGACCTCTGTCAAAAAATGAATAAAAAACTTTGGTTAAGACAAGTAATTGTCCCAGGAATCAATGATACAGAAGAATATATATTAAAATTAAAAGAATATGTAAAAACAATTAAAAATGTAGAGCGAGTAGAATTACTTCCTTATCATTTATATGGAGTAGAAAAATATAAGAAGTTAGGAATTCCTTATCGATTAGATGGTGTTCCAGCTTTAAAAAAGGATGACTTAGAAAAGTTAAATCAGATTTTACAAGAGAACTAGGTATCTAGTTCTCTTTTGTGATATACTTAACATGAGGAGTGGATAGATATGGATACAAAAAATAGTTGGAAAAATCAGGAAGAAAAAGATGCTTACTTTTTAAAAAGAAAGAAACGTACAAAGTGGTTTGTTATCGCCTTTATTATGATTATGATTGTTATGATTATATTATTTATCTGGTTACTTATTACATTGTTAAACAATTCTAAAAAAGATATTCAAGGTGTATGGGATTGTGAAAATGGACAAATGGTTTTACAAATTGATAAAACAGAATTGTCTTTATATGGTACCGCCCAAGAAAATGGAATGAAAGGAAATTATTCAGTCATTCACTATAGTTCATCGGCAAGTCAATCGCGAAGAAAAGATTGGACTCTCATTTTAAGTGAGAAAGAAACAATTAAAAATGGAGCACGTAGAAATGCTTCCAACGATACAATTTATCTTTCAACCGATAGTAGATATCAAAATCAACTATTTGTTGAAATAGAGTCTACCAATGAACAATATACATGCGAAAGAAGGTAATCTATGAAAGAAATTATCGAAATATTAACAAAGAGAAAAGAAACAATTTCTACGATGGAATCTTGTACAGGAGGAATGGTTGCCAATGAAATTACCAATATTCCTGGAGCAAGCGAAGTATTTCAACTAGGCATTGTCAGTTACTCTAATCATATGAAAGAAAAATATGGGATGGATTCTAAAATCATCGATCAGTATACAGTTTATAGTATCGAAGTAGCAAAAGAAATGGCTAGACTTGCAACCGTCAATGGAGAAAGTGATTATGGAGTAGGGATTACTGGTACATTGAATAGACAAGATCCAAATAATCCAACTGATAGGATGAATATGGTTTATTTTGCTATATATGACAAAGAAGAAGATACATATATCGAACAGACAATGAGTGTGTCATCGTTCGATAGAGTAGAAAATAAAAAAATGATTATGAGATTATTAGTGATGAGATTGAAAACATTATTAGAAGGGAAATAAAAAATATGGAACATGTTCAAAAAAAATCTGGCAATATTACTGTGAAAGTGGACTATCGAACAGAATTATTGGGAATTATTATGTGTATTAGTAACTATCGCAATAAATTTCCATCTATGTTTAAACCGTATGAAAATCAATTTTATGTTCAAAATATCATAGATAAGTTTGGTAAATATAAAGAGGAAAATGTGATAAAACAATTTGATGATTTAGTTGCGCACCATGGTTTTGCTTACGATGCTCCGTTGGGCCTTTTTTTACAACTAGATGATCATTTTAAATGTAAGCAATTAAGTGATTATATTTTCTATGAAAGATTAGATGGTAATCCTAAAATTTACGAATTTATCGATCAACTAGATGATTTCGCACACAAGATAGATTTTCAAAATTACTATCAAAGTCAAATAGAAATGTATCAAAAATTTGTGAACTCTATTTGTAAACAATTTGATGATGACCATGTCTCAGAATTTTTACAAAGCTATTATGGATACCAAAGTGGGAATTTATTTATCAATTTGATGCCATATATAACCAATCATGCTTTTCATTGTAAATGTAATCAAGATGAATATTCTTGTATTCCTACATACAATATTTCTAAAAAAGAAAATTTATTTGATATCGAAGATCAACGTGTTATTATAATGTCCGTTCATGAATTTGGTCATGGTTATGTAAATCCTTTAACGGAACAATATTTGAAAGAAAATGATATTCCTGATTTGTTTAGTGATATCGTAGATGTTATGAGAAAACAAGCATATGGGAAAATTTCTTCGATTATAAATGAACATGTTATAAGGGCAATTGTAATTCGTTATATTTCTTTGATATATCACGATGAGGCATGGGTACAAAGAGCGATTCAAAATGAAAAGAAGCGTGGTTTTATTTATATTGAAGATATATTAGAAAGTTTAGAAGAATATGAAAATCAACGTCAGATTTATCCAACATTTGATTTATATTATCCAATGATTGTAAAACATTTAGAAACAGTAAAAGCAAGGTGATTATGTGAAAAAGAATATCAAAAGAGTCAATATTTATTCTAATTATAAAGGAGAAAGCCAGAAAGTAGTTGCGATATTAAAAAAGAAATTACAAGAGAGAGGTTACCATATTGATAAAAAGCATTTTGATTTAGGAATTGCTGTTGGTGGTGATGGGACTTTTTTAAAAATGGTCCATGCAACAAAGTTTGATTCTAATATTTACTATGCGGGAATTCATACTGGTACTCTTGGCTTTTTACAAGAGATAGATCCAAAAGAAATCGACTTATTTTTAGATAAACTACAAAAGAATGAATTATTAGAAGAAAAAATTAGTATTCAGAAAACAGAGATAGAAGGAATTCGTCCTGTTACACTGCATTCTCTAAATGAAATTGTCATTCGCCAAATGGATTTAAAAACAGTATCTTTAAAAGTAGAAGTCAACCGTCAATTTTTAGAAGAATTTGTCGGTGATGGTTTGTTAGTTGCTACAACAATTGGTTCAACGGCTTATAATTTAAGTGTTCATGGAGCCATTGTCGATTCTTCGATTCATACTTTACAATTAACGCCACTTTCTCCACTGAATAATAAAGCATATCGTAATTTATTAAATTCTGTTGTGATTCCGGAACATAAAACAATTACGATTACACCGAGTGGAGATAGTCAAGATAAAAATACAAACTTGATGATTGTTGTCGATGGTACAGTTAAGAAATACCACCACGTCCATAAAATTAAAACAACCGTAGATAGTAGAAGAATTACTTATTTAAAACTTCCAAATCATCACTTTTACCAAAAAGTACGCAATAAATTTATAGAAAAAAATAGTTAGATGTGTGATAATCTAACTATTTTATTTTGTCAAACGATATAAATTAACAGATGGACGATTACAGAAACGATATGGAATGTTATTCGTTGTTCCTATACCACCAGATACAAATAACTTAGTTCCTTCTAATTCATAAGATGCATCTTGATAATTTGTGGCTCCTTTTTTTCTTAAAATACCACCAATTCCCGGAAGACGAATCTGTCCATTCAATGAGTGTCCTGCTAAGATTAATTGAAATTTGTGATAATTAAATTCATCGATATAATCTGGTTCGTGTAATAGTAAAATTTGATAAATTGGATTATTAATTCCATATAATTTATTGCCATTTTGATCTACCGTAGGTAGGGTATTATCAATTTGTTCTTCAATGGCTTTAATTTTAGTTGTAATCATATCTTTTTCTTTTAAATTACTACTGAGTCCACTTAACATAATAGGACTACCAACACCGTTGTAAATCAAATCATATGTATTATTTAAATTAATAAAATTACTGTTTTTGATAACTGTTTCCCATTCTGTTTTCTTTTCATCTTCATCTCCAGAAATCGCATATTTATTTGTCGTTACTTCGATTTTCGATAACTCTGTTTCTAAGACTTCTAATTCTTGATTACTATATTCTACATGTTCATCTAATAGATCTCCTGTTAATACGACAACATCTGGTTTTAACTGATTGATTTTTTTGACGATTGTTTTTAAATCATCTTCATCGACAGTTGTTAAATAATGGATATCTGACATGTGTAAAATTTTAAAACCGTGGAAATTTTTTTCAAATAACGAGTTTTGAATACTGTATTCACGGATTTCTAGACCCGTTGTCGCTAGAAACCTACTGTATAAAAAAGTTCCAGCCACAAGTAAAACTAGCACGATAAAAAAAGTCACAATTTTTTTGATGATTGATTTTTTCTTCTTACGACTAGAACGCATATTTATCACCATAATCATTTTATCATATTTTATAAATATTGAAATCAAAAAAGAAAAGTTACTTGACACTTTTCTTTTATTACATAAATATCATCATCAAAAATTGTAAACTCATTAATATTCCATTGTGGAATGTATGTAATCCAACATCGACTAGGACGTTATCTGTTTTAGTTAAAATATAAGCAAAGATAAATCCTGGAACACTATATGGAATAATATATAGAAGTTCTAATGGATTTGCAGTACCACTTAGTAATACGTGTAATCCACCAAATACGAATCCAGATACGATAATAAATAGAATATCGTTTTTAATAATATTACGAATTCCTCTTCTAAAGACCAATTCTTCCATAGCTGGAGCAATGACAACAGATGTTAGATACATATACAGTGGTGCGATTTGGAAATTAGAACGGATAATTTGTTCATTTTCTGGTAACATGGTATTATTTCCTGTTAAGTTCATAATGATTAGTATGATGTAGTTAGAAAGCATCATTAATCCTAATAATAAAAACCAATATTTAAAATATTTTTTAAAATATGTTTTGTGATTCTTTTTGATATCTTCGATATCTTTCTTCAGAGAATCCCATAAAATAAAAATAATCAGTGCTAGTAATAATGCTTGATAAATCAGTAGATATGGAATCTTAATACGATTTGGTAACGTATTGACATCAATTCCCAGTAATATAAAAGGTACTGTTTCTATATAAGAAAAAAAGAAATAAGCAAATATCGCAAGTAGACCACTACCAACACGTTTTAAGTATGTTTTATCGATTTTCTTCATGTCTTAACCCACTTTCTAGTAATATTATAACAAATTTTTATAAGGAAAATGATATAAAATCATAAAAATAGATGAAATTTCATAAATTTATGGTATAATGGTTACAGTGATTACAGCGAAGAGTGGGAAGTTCCCACTCTTTCAATTTAGTGGAGGTATTATGAATATAGGAGAAATTCGCAAGTTATTTGAAGATGTCATTGAAGAAAATGGATATATCTTAGATGAGGTTTTGTATGTCAAAGAAGATGGAATGAATTTTTTACGTGTTGTCATTGACAAAGAGGGAATTATCGATGTTGATGATTGCGTGAAAGTAAGTAAATTAATCAATCCTATCTTAGATGAAGAAGATCCAATTGAAGAAAATTATATTTTAGATGTATGTTCTAAAGAGAAAGGGTGTGAATAAACATGGATATCAAAGAATTTAAAAAAGCGGTTGAAGTATTAGAAAAAGAAAAAGGAATTCAAGAAGATGTGATTTATGATGCGATGGAATTAGCGCTTACATCTGCTTATAAAAAGAATTATCACTCACTATCTAATGTGAGAGTAGATATTAATCGTGAAACAGGGGAAATTAAAGTATTCTCTTTTAAAACAGTTGTTCATGATCCAGATGAATTTGGAATTATTAATGAAGATGAAGTAGATGCTTATTATCAAGCTCATATGGATGATGAAGAGGAAGATGAAGAAAACAAAGAAGAAGAAGTAAAACCAATCAAATATGATCCACGTATTCATTTGACATTAGAAGAAGCAAGAAAACTAGTACCTGGTATTGAAATTGGAGAAACAATCGAAGAAGAAGTAACTCCAAGAGATTTTGGACGTGTGGCTGCTGCTACAGCAAAACAAGTAGTCGTACAAAAAATCCGTGAAGCAGAAAGAAACAATATCATGGAAGAATGGGCTGATAAAGAAGGAGAAATGGTTACTGGTATTGTCGAAATGGAAGATGTTAGAAACTACTACATTAACTTAGGTAGAACCCAAGGAATTCTTCCAAAATCAGAAATCATTCCAGGAGAAACAATCCAAATGGGATCTAGCTTAAAAGTATATATCAGTCGTGTTGATAACAACTCAAAAGGACCATTAATCTTACTATCTCGTAAACACTACGGATTTGTAAAACGTCTCTTTGAATTAGAAATCCCAGAAATTAATGAGGGTACCATTCTAATTTATAGTGTAGCTCGCGAGGCCGGAGTAAGAAGTAAAGTCGCTGTGATGTCTAATGTTATCAATGTTGATCCAGTAGGAGCTTGTATTGGAGAACATGGTAGTCGTATTAGTCGTATTATCGATGAGTTAAATGGAGAAAAGATCGACATTATTCCTTATGATAACGATGATATGAAGTTTATTGAAAATGCACTGAGTCCTGCTCGTAATTTACATGTATGTATTACAGATGAAAAGAAGAAAACAGCAATGGTGATTGTAGATGACGAGAATCTTTCTTTAGCAATTGGAAAGAAAGGATTAAATGTTCGTCTTGCAACACGTTTAACACACTTCTCTAAAATTGATGTGAAAACATATGAACAAGCAAGAGAAGAAGGAATTAATATTTTAGAAAGATAGTATGATGAAACAGAAGAAAATTCCGATGCGTACTTGTGTTGTCACAAGAGAAAAATATCCGAAAAAAGAATTAATTCGTGTTGTTAGAACTCCTGAAGGTACTGTAGAAGTAGATACCAATGGACGTATGAATGGACATGGTGCTTATTTAAAATTAGACCGTGAAGTGATTTTAAAAGCAAAGAAGAGTAAGGTATTAAATCGTCATTTGGAAGTAGAGGTACCAGATACGGTTTATGATACATTGTTAGGGATGGTTGATGAGAAATAATATTTAGAAAGAGGTGATATCTATGATGAGTGTACTAGAATATGCACAAGATGTGAATAAGACAGTAGAAGAAATCATGGAAGCATGTAAGAGACTTGGAATCGATGTACATGGTGAGGATGATATGTTAGATGATGAGGCAATTACTCTTTTAGATAACGATGATTTTGTCAGTGAAGAACAATTAGAAGAAGCCATTGAAGATCGTGTCGAAGAGATGATTGATGAATCTCATATCGAAGTGGATAATACCATTAAAAAAGAGAAACTAAATAATAAAAAGAAACGCGTACAACAATCAAAACAACAAAAGAAAGAGAACTTTAAAGCGAAGAAAAAAGAAATGTATAAGAATAAAGAAAAATTAGTTTCTAATACACCAGTAACAGATGAGAAGACTGTTGTTTATAAAGAGGGGATGACAGTTGCTGATCTGGCTACTGCACTAGGGGTAAAGAGTGCAGATTTAGTAAAGAAATTATTTACACTAGGAATTATGTGTACAGTAAATCAGAGTTTAGGATTTGATAATGCTTCTATTTTAGCACTTGAATATGGAAAAGAGTTAAAGAATGAAGAAGCAGTAGATGTAACCAATTTTGAAAACTTTGAAATTCATGATAGAGAAGAAGATTTAGTATCACGTGCTCCTGTTGTTACAATTATGGGACATGTTGATCATGGTAAGACAACTCTTTTGGATACAATTCGTAAGACAAGTGTTGCCGAAGGAGAAGCAGGGGGTATTACGCAAGCAATTAATGCATATCAAGTAAAATATCATGATAAACCAATTACTTTTATCGATACACCAGGACATGCTGCGTTTACGGAAATGCGTGCGAGAGGAGCTAGTATTACCGATATTATCATTATTATTGTAGCTGCTGATGATGGTGTTATGCCACAAACAGAAGAAGCAATTGATCATGCGAAAGCTGCTAAAGTACCAATTATTGTGGCAATTAATAAAATGGATAAACCAGGTGCTAATCCAGATAGAATTATGCAACAACTAACAGAATATGGTCTTACTCCAGAAGAATGGGGTGGAGATACATTATATAACCGTATTGTCGCAACGACTGGAGAAGGAATTGATTCTCTTTTAGAAAATATATTATTAATTGCTGATATGGAAGATTATAAAGCAAATCCAAATCGTTATGCTAGTGGTACAGTTGTAGAATCAAGATTAGATCCACATGTTGGACCAGTTGTTACATTACTAATTCAAAATGGAACCCTTCGTTTAGGAGATCCAATTGTTGTTGGTACAGCATATGGTAAAGTACGTACTATGAAAAATGATAGAGAAGAAGAGATTACAGAAGCATTACCATCAACACCAGTATCTGTGACAGGATTAAACGATACACCAATTGCTGGTGATAAGTTTATGGCTTTTGAAACAGAAAAACAAGCCCGCAGTATTGGAGAAGAGAGAAAAGAACAAGCTAAGACAAAAGAACGTTCTAGTCAAAGAGCTGCTTCATTAGATGACTTATTTGCTCGTATTCAAAGTGGTACCAAAGAAATTAATGTTATTATTAAAGCTGATGTGAATGGAAGTAGTGAAGCTGTTAAAAATTCACTAGAAAAACTACAAGTAGAAGATGTACGTGTCAATGTCATTCGTTCTAGTGTAGGAGCCATTACTGAAAGTGATATTGTTCTTGCCAAAGCAACGGAAGCGATTATTATTGGATTTAATGTAAGACCAAATAATATGATGAAAGATCGTGCCAAAGAAGCAGGTGTTGAAATTAGACTTTATGATATTATCTATAAAGTAGTAGAAGAGATGGAAGCTGCTATGAAAGGTATGTTAGAGCCTGTTTATGAAGAAAAGACACTTGGTACAGCGGAAGTAAGACAATTATTTAAATTCTCTAAAGTAGGTACCATTGCTGGTAGTTATGTAACAGATGGTATCATTAAACGTTCTAGTAAAGCACGTGTTATTCGTGATGGAATTGTGATTTACGATGGAAATATTAATTCTGTACAACGTGGTAAAGATACAGTCAAAGAAGTAAAAAAAGGATTAGAATGTGGAATTACGGTAGAGAATTTTAATGATATTAAAGTAGGAGATACCATTGAATCTTATGAAATGGTAGAAATTGCAAGATAAGAGGATATTTCCTCTTTTTTTTTCGAATAATATATATAGGTGATGATATATGAAAGAAGAAATCATTCAGAATTTAGAAAGATTAGTACGTTATCCAAGTATTTATGCTGAAGAAGAGAATACTCCCTTTGGAATACAAAATAAAAAGTGCTTAGAAGAAGCACTAAAAATAGGGGATAGTTATGGTTTAAAGACAAAGAATTTAGATGATTATTGTGGTTATATTGAAGTAGGAGAAGGGAAAGAAATCATTGGTATTTTATGTCATTTAGATGTTGTACCAGAAGGAAGTGGTTGGAATACGAATCCCTTTCAGTTAACAGAAATAGATGGTAAATTATATGGAAGAGGAGTCAGTGATGATAAGGGAGCAGTAAGTGCGATGTTACTCGTCATGAAATTATTAAAGAATGAGAAAATACCAAACAATAAGAAAGTGAGATTGATTCTCGGTTGTAATGAAGAATCTGGTTCTAAAGATATGGAGTATTATAAAAAAGTAGAAGGAGATATTCATATGGGTTTTACACCAGATGCAACTTTTCCTGGTATTCATGGAGAAAAGGGAAGAATTCTAATTTCTTTTCAAACCAGTCATACCAATGTAATCGATATTACAGGTGGAACAAGTGATAATGCAGTACCAGACTATGTCAAGATTACCATTTTAAATCATAGTTATGATGCCTCCTTATTGACATCGTACTTAGAAGAACAACACTTAAACTATCATATAACAAAACAAGATGAAATGGATCAGATTGAGGTATTTGGAACTTCGGCTCATGCTTCTACTCCTGAAAAAGGAAGAAATGCTATCTCTTATTTAATGTATGCCTTAGAAGTAGCTCATTTTCATGACCCTTTTGTTCAACAATATAATCAGTATATCGGTTTATCTTACGATGGAACAGGTCTTGGTATCAATGAGAAAGATCAATATGGTATTCTAACATGTAATCAAGGTGTCATCAAAAAAGAAAATGATCAAATCATTGGAACATTAGATATCCGTGTTCCTGTCACTTGTCATATCGAAGATACCATTCAGAAGATAAACAAACTTCACATCAAAGATTGGAAGTTCGAAATATTAGATCAAGATGAATCTCTTTACTATGAGTTAGAAGATCCCCTTGTCCAAAGTTTATGGAAAGCATATCAAAAAGTAACTGGTGATACGAAATCAATTCCTATTACAACTGGTGGAGGTACGTATGCCAAAAGTATGAACAACTGTATCGCTTTTGGTTGTGCTTTTCCAGGTGTAGATAATCGTATTCATCAGGCAAATGAATTTGTATCAGTAGAGGAATTATTGAAACAAGTAAAAATATACTATCAAGCAATTATCAATTTATTAGAGCAATAAAAAAAAGAGATAACTCTCTTTTAGTCAATAAAGATAGATGTTTTTTCTTTTCTTTCCTCTTTTTCTTTTGGGAAAGTAATATTTAAACTTCCATCTTTGAATTTTGCTTTAATATCTGATTCATCAATATCACCAACATAGAAAGATCTAGATACCTCTCCATAATGACGTTCACGACGGATATATTTACCATTCTCTTCTACCTTATCTTCCTTTGTAGCATGAATGGTTAAATATCCATCTTTGTAGTCTACTTGAATATTATCTTTATCAAATCCAGGTAGATCTGCTTCTAGGTGGTACTTCCCATCTTTTTCATAAATATCTGTTTTCATAAGATTACTATCTTTCCATGCTCTGGTATCAAACAAATCAAATGCATCGCTAAAAAAATGATCTCTTGGAATTAAATCCATATATTTCCACCTCCATTATCAATATAATACTGAATTATGGGAGAATTATGTCAAATTAAAAAAATTTAATATTTTTTATACATTTACGAATGATTAGAATGTTGGTATAATATGTTTGAGGTGAAAGTATGAACCAAGTAAAAATTGAACGTGTAAATAGTTTACTAGAAAAAGAAATTAGTACGATATTAATGATGGAAGTAAAAGATCCTGATATTCGTTTTGTTACAGTTACAAAAGTAAGTACTACCAATGATTTAAGTTATGCGAAAGTATATGTAACTGTTATGAGAGATGATAAAAAAGAAGAGACATTAAAAGCATTAAAAGATGCGAAAGGTTTTATTCGTAAAGAATTAATGGATCGTGTTGAATTAAGACATATTCCAGAATTACAATTTGTTTATGATGATTCTATCGCTTATGGACAAAAAATTGAGTCTATTATCGATGAATTACATGAAGAAGAGAAAAAAGATGCATAACAATATCGAGTTTTGACTCGGTATTTTTTTCTTTCCATTCAGGATAAAATATGGTATATTGGATATAGTAGAAGACTCGTGAGGTGTAGTATATGAACAGAGTTCGCGTTAGCCAAAAGTTACCATGGG
>USRP01000010.1 GCA_900557185.1 uncultured Mycoplasmatota bacterium | reverse complement strand
CTCGCTGTATAATCATACTTTGTCATTTTATATGTTTTTGCTCCTGCTCCATCTGTAGTTGTTGTTACATCTGTTATTTTATATAGAACAGTACATGCTGTATTCGTACTTTGACAAGTATAATATGTTTGCCCACTTGAGAAGTCTAATGTCTCTGGATCTGTTAGTTTTGGACTTGTTAGTGTATATACTCCAGTACTTTTATTAAATGTGTAAGCTGTGGAGAAATTATGATATGTATTTGATGTAAATGTACTTGTACTTGTCGCATGTTTCTCTTGATATACAATACTTGGACTTGTTACTCTAAGGTTTGGTGTCCCTTTTGCCTCTATCTCTTGCTTAGCTTCTTCTATATTGGTGTTTTGTGTTTCAATTGCTAGTACACAATCCGATAGATTTGTAATGTCATTATGAATGCAGTAACTTGCATACCTGATTGTTGTACTCTTAGCCATTGGCTCTGATTCATTTCCAGCTTTATCTTTCACATACACACTGACTAAATAATCTTTCTCTTCAAGTGAAGTAAAAGTATAATTTGAATCTTTACTTTCGATATATTCACTTCCACCATCTTTACTATAGTAGTATGTGTATAATCCACTTTCTTTATCATTACTGTTCACTGTAATTGTCATCGTATCATCGTTCGGTGTTAATGTAATATCAGTTAAAGTTGGCTCTGTTCCGTCAATCATATATGCATTACTACATTTTGTATTTTCATTTCCTTTTCTATCTGTTGCTTTGATACATACTTTTTGTGATTGAGCATTGCTTGTAAATTGTACATGTCCTACTCCTTCTGTAAGTTCTAATTTTTCTGTTGGAGTACAATTTGTTTCAGTAGTTGTACAGTATAGTGTTTCATTTAGTTGGTCATTATCTGTTATTTTAGAATCAATTGTTAATCCCTGATACCAATTGTTCTCACCTTTTTGATTGTCCCCTAAAGATAGTTGAATGTTTGGTTTTGTTTTATCATCTGTTCTCACAGTTTTACTTGAGAAGACTACTTCTCCACTTACATCTTCTGCTTTTACATAAATTGTATATTCCGTATTTGGTTTTAAATCATAGAATGTATAACTCTTATCTGTTTTCTCATACCATTTATCATTATCTAATGAGAAATAATATTTAATTGCGTTTGTCGCATTTATGGTTGTAGCCAGACTCGTTTCTTCAGCTTGAATGTCGATTCCTTGAATTCCTAAATCTCCCATTTCTGGTAAGTCTGCTCCTGCAAAGTTTGATTCATTTCCCTCTTGTAGATAATCTAAATCCATCGATAAATCTATATTCGTAATATCTGGTGTAGAGGTAATATTCTCATTATAACGAATTGTTAAAGTGAATGTTTTCTCTTCATCTACATTTAAAGCTTCACCTGATTGAATACCATCTACTGAAAACAAGAATACTTCTTGATCTTTCATCTTAATCTTAATAGAATCTAATACGGCATTTAATGTTCCTTGATTGGCCACTGTGATATCATAACTGATAAAATCTCCAGGCAACTCAAATTTCGCATTCATAGTGGCACTTGTTCCACTATGTGTTGGTTCTGTTACATTACTAGCTGTATTTGATTTATCTTTGGTTACAATATCTGTAATCAAAATATTCCAATCACTGGTAATCGTTCCTGTTCCTTGAATCTCTAAATTTTGTGATAGAAGTGCATATCCTAGTCCTAACATTAAGAATATACAAATTACAATTAATCCTATCAAAAGATATTTTTTATTCTTCTTATGATTTCTCATATTATTACACTCCTATCTATCATTTGTACATTATTAGTGTACCAAATATTTTTATAATTTTCTATCCTTTTTATGATTCTATTTTCGCATAAGAAACAATACGCAAAAAAGTTGTTTCCACAAAGAAAACAACTTAATACTAAGTTCCTACAACAAACATTTTTTATATTACTTTTATATTCAAGGGGTTTATTATCTAAATCCCCCCCCCCATGGTAACTTTTGGCTAACACGAATCTCGTTCATTTACAACACCTCTCGAGTCTTCTACTGTCTACATTTTAACACATTTTCATTCCTATGAAAAGAAATTTTATACCTCTTTACAATTTGTTTTGTGAAACTTCTTATCATATTTCTACTCTTATAGAGTATAAAAAACACCTAGCATAAGCTAAGTGAATGTAAGTATCCCTCTTTTATAAATTATTGTTGTAAAAATTCTATTAATATTTCATTTGATATATATATTTTATCTTCGGGAATAAAAAGAAACCCATCTTTCTCTTCTAATAATTTTTTTCTCTTTAACTGTTCAATTGGAAATACCCGCTCTATTTCTTCATGAAATTTCTCTTTAAACACATCTTTTGAAATACCTGACATTTTTCTTAATCCTAAAATACATTCATTTTCCATGTCTTCTCTTTTCATAACAGTATGGCTTTCTAATATTCTTTTACCACTTTCATACTTAGGTAAGCTTCTTGTGTTCTCATAACGGATTTGTTGAACATATCCACTTGCTCCTACTCCAAAGCCATAGTATGGTTCATTATTCCAATATACAAGATTATGTTTTGATTCATAGTTAGGTTTTGCAAAATTACTTACTTCATAATGATTGTAACCTAATTTCGATAGTTGTTCTCGAATGGTTTGATACATCCATACTTCTACTTCTTCATCTAAAGGATTCATCTTTTCATTTCCTAATACTGTATGTTCTTCTAAAATAAGAGAATATGTAGAAATGTGAGGGACATCTAAAGATAAGAAAAATTGTAAATCGTTTAAAAACATTTCTTTTGTTTGCCATGGAAAAGCATACATAAAATCGACATTGATATTAGAGAAACCTACTTCTTTTACAAGTTGAATCGTTTCTAACACTGTTTCTTTACTATGATGACGATTTAGTTTTTGAATACTTAATTCATCTACGGTTTGTATTCCAATACTAATACGATTAATTCCAGCTTTTAAAAATAATTCTAATTTTTCTCTAGTAATCGATTCTATATTACATTCGATGGTATATTCTATCTTTTTATCCTTTCGTAAACATTCTAAGATTTGAAATAAACGTTCTAATTCATCGGTAGATAAAGAACTTGGGGTTCCACCACCAATATAAATTGTTTTTAATACTTCTCCTTGATAATTTTGACAAATTTCTTGTTCTAAAGCATCTAAGTATTTTTCTACATGTCCACTACGTTTATATATTTTACAGAAGTCACAATAAGAACAAATATCATCACAAAATGGAATATGAATATAACAACTAGTTGTCATGCTCACTCAATAATTTCTTTACTTCTTCTTTAGAGACACCTATCTTTTGATAATACATTAATACTTCTTTCATCATATCTTCTGGTGTTAATGTCTCTAATGGTTTAGAAAAAGTAAATGCTCCTTGATCTTCTACTTTACTTAATAATTTTTGAAAACGACCATGATAAAATTTTGCAAATTCTTTTGCACTTTCTTCATCTTCTAATGAAAATAATTCTTTTAAGGTCATGTGAAACCATTTTTGCTTCATACTACTCACCATCTTTATTATACTATATTTTTTATTATCTTGTTAGATTTTTTATTTTTTGAAATTTCTTTTTTGATGTTTTTCCATCTTTGAAATATTGTCTCAAAAAGTATAATTTATCTAAGTTATTATCAAAAATTAAATCACTAAATTCTAAGGCTTGTTCCAAATCAATATTTTCATATTGTTCTATATTAAGTAATTCAAATGGAAAAAGATGTTTAGATGTGGTTTGTTGTAAGATAATTGATTTTAATTTATGATTATTGACAATACGAGCATCTAATATTTCTTGATTCACATATCCGTTTTTAATATATAGCATCATTTTTGTAAATACATTAATATTGTTCTGCCAGATAATTGGATTCAGAGTTCCATTCGGAAAACGAAATTCAATTGTATTATCTTTTTTCAAGGTTGTATAATCGTGAAAAAAAGCTTCTAAATTAACACTTTGTTCTGAGAATACAGCAGCTCGTAAAGGTAATTCTGAAATTTTATGATGAATCGCATCTTCCCATAATTCTCTCATTGGACAAGCATAATACAATCGATTCTTTGCCCCGTAATACTCTCCATATCCAAAACGATATAACATATTCTCATATGCGGTTAATAATTTTACAAAGTCTAAACATTGTTGATCATTTTGAAGTAAGTGAGCTCCGACATGAACATGACCACCGGATAGTGATGTTTCTTTTCCGTATTGAGAAGTCATCTCACAAACTTGTTGTAATAATTTCCATGTTTTCTTTTGATCGGTTAAAATATCAGAATTAATTTCCAAACCGAAATTAGTAACCTCTTCTTTGAGTTCCCATTGTTTAGAACATTTTTCTAATTCTTCTTTGACTTTTCTATAAATAGTAGAATCTTCTTGATATGGACATCCAAATTCAATTTCTACACCAAATGTTACTTCTTGTGGTAGAGATAACTGTGGTCGTAATTCTAATTGATAGTGTTTTAATAAGCTTAATAAGTGTTTTAAATCTTTGTCTGATAGCTCTGATAAACGAGTATTTTGTTCTGGATTGATATATTGAAATAACTGTTTCCTCATATATATTCCCCCTTTTTGTTGGCTACTATGATACCACAAAAGTAAAAAAAAACAAAATAAATAGAAAACTATTTATTTTGTATCGCATCGATTGGTTGAATTTTCAATATTTTAGAAAGAGATAATATTGTAATACAAATCGCTAGAACAACGGAGAATAAGAACATAAATAAGTATGTATATGAATTAATATAGAAAGGTTCAAATTGATATAGTGTACTTCCAACACTTTGATTTAATAAATAGACCACTCCATACCATATGCCCATTGCTACAACATAAGAAAACAGAGAGATTACAAATGATTCTAATGAGAATATTTTAACGATATCTTTTTTTCTTGTACCAATGGCTCTGAAAATACCAATTTTCTTTTTATTATAACGAATGGTCGTAGTAATAAAATGAGTAAATAATAACAGTGTAAAGAATAAAACGATCAAGCCAACAATCATAATAATTTTTGATAAAGTACGATAAGTATTCGTTGTATTATTTATTTTTAATTGATATGGAACTTGATATACATATCCTTCATATGTTTCATGTTCCTGGAAAGTATCAGATAAAGGGTATTTTTTAAAAATACGTTTCATATTTTGATAGTCATTTTCATATACGACATAAGAATAAATTGGTTTTAAATTTACTTGAATATCTTGTAATAATGTTTTCGCAACATAGTTACCTTCTCCGAGATGGATTCCTCTAACATAAACTGTCATTTCTTTTTCAATTCCATAATCAATTGCGACAGATTGATTCAAAATAGAAATGGAATCTTTCTTGTCTTCTAAAAACATCTTTTGTAAATCTTGATAAGATAAATCTGAATGTTCTTTAGTATATGTTTCAAATAGACGATTTAAATTTGGATATATTTGTAACAATGTATCAAATGATAACACGATATCATTTTTAGATAGATCTGAAGTATCTTCAGCCTTTTCATTTCCATATACTGTTACTGTATTTTCTAAATAGTGAAAGTCTGAAATATATTGGTTTTGGATATCCATGTATAATAGTTTTAATTTTCCTTCATCAGATAATGTTATTTTTGCTTTTTCGACAAATCCATTGGTATATATCGTCATCGCTTGGTCTACTGTTTCGGCAAAAAGATTTCTTTCTTCATCGTTTTGATAAGTACCCGTTTCTTTTAATTTCTTCCACATCTGGTTATTATCATCTATAATTCCAACGATGACAACTTCGTTTTCTCCAAGTAGGAACGGACGTTTTTCACTTACAATTTGTTGATAGTTTTCAGGGTGATATTCTTTTCCATCTTTGTCTTTGATTCCGACTTCAATGATACAATCTGCCATGTATTTATGAATGACAATTTCATTTTCTTTATTTGCTACACGTCCGATGACATTGTCCCATAAATGAGAATCTTTTACTTCTACAAAGTTTAAAAAACTAGGTAAATTCTCATAGTAATCACCATTTCCCCTATCTTCTAGAAAAGGCATTCTTAAAATTTCATTCTCATGTTTTAATGTGTATTTTGGACTCAAACTATGTCCAATTTCTTTTTCTAGTTCTTTCTTATCCGTATCAGTCATTTCATGTCCTGTTATCATACCATCATAATCTACTGTTTGTTTTTTTATTTCATAAACATGTTTGTGATTTGCTTTCATGGTATTGATGGTTAAGTCAGTTTGATGAAATAATCCAGAGTTGATTAAAAAAGCAGTAAAGACAAAAGAACAGATCAGTAATAGCAAAGTCATCAATAAATGTAACGGTTTCGAAAATAAACTATGTAATACTAACTGAAAGCGATAAAAGAATGGTAGATGTGATTTTTTAATTTTAGGAAATATTTGTAAATGAGGCTCTGTTTTTCTTAAAGTGACGTCTTGAACGATTCTTCCATCTGAGATTTCAATCACACGGTCGGCATATTTACGAGCTGATTCTAAGTCATGAGAGACAACGACAACTAATTTTGTTTTACTGATTGCTGTTAAAATATCGAATAATTGAGCACTAGATTTCACATCTAAATTACCAGTTGGTTCATCGGCTAAAATCATCATTGGATTTTTTACAAGTGCTCTAGCAACTGCTACTTTTTGTTTTTGTCCTCCTGATAATTCATTTGGTTTACGATGTTCTAATCCATCTAGTCCTAAGTTTTCTAATAAACGTTCAATTTTTTCTTTTGATGGATGTTTCTTTTGTAATCTTAAAGAAAGACAAATATTATCGTATACGGTATATTCATCAAATACATGGAATTCTTGAAAGATAAAACCAATATATTGATTACGATAAGCTTCTTCCATTTTCTTGGTTAATTTCTTACCATCTACATAAATTGTTCCTTCTGTTGGATGATCAAGTGTTCCCAATAAATTTAATAAAGTTGATTTCCCACTTCCACTCTTTCCAACAATAAATACCAAGCCTTTACTAGGTAATGTTAAATCGATATTTTTTAAGGCTTGTACTTTTACACCCTTTTTATTGCGATATACTTTAGAAACCCCTCTTAGCTCTATCATATAACTCCACTCCTCTATTATCATCAGTATAGCATATTCACACTAAAAAAAACAGGACAAAATCCTGTTTTAGTCATTTAATACGTGATAGCAACGGTCACAGATGTCACCATGCATTTCATCTTCTTCATAGTAGTTCCAACATCTTTCACATTTCGCCCCATCAAATTTTTCAATCTTAACACCGCATACATTGTATTTTGGTAATTCCTCATCTACAAGTTCTACCAAAGATACGATGAATAATTGTTTTAAATATGGTTTTAATGTTTCTAATGCTTCTTTTGTTTTACCTGTCGCATGAATCATAACTTTTGCTTCTAATCCTTTACCGATTACTTTCTCATCTCTTGCTTCTTCTAATGCTTTAAAGACATCATCTTTGACAGCAAAGAATTTTTCAAATAGACTAGAAATTTCTTTCTCATCTTCATATTCAATTTCTTTTGGATTATTTTCTAAATGAACACTCTCTTCTTTTTTACCTGGTAAGAACTGATATACTTCTTCACTTGTATAAGGTAAAATTGGAGCCAGTAAACGAACCATCGCATAAGTAATCTCATATAGTACAGTCTGTACACTACGACGTTTTAAATCATTTTCTTTTTCAATATATAAGATATCTTTTGTAAAATCTAAATAGAAGTTAGATAATGTAAACGTTACAAAATGATTAATTCTTTTATATACTTCAGAATATTCATAATGTTCAAATGAATTTCTAACATCTTTCGTAAAGTCATTTAAAGCATGCATCATATACTTATCATAAATCATCATATCTTGATACTCTACTCTATCTTTTTCTGGATTGAATCCATTTAAATTACCTAACATAAAACGATATGTATTACGGATTTTACGATAACTTTCTTTTACTTGTTTAATTAAATTATCACCAATACGGACATCTTCTGTATAATCCACACTTGCGACCCAAAGTCTTAATACATCAGATCCATGTAATTGTACCATCTTCATTGGATCTACAGTATTACCAAGACTCTTACTCATCTTATTTCCTTTTTCATCTAGTGTAAATCCATGAGAAATCACTGCTTTATATGGTGCTTTATCGTGTACTGCAACCCCACAAATCAAAGAAGAATTAAACCAACCACGATATTGATCACAACCCTCTAAATAAACATCTGCTGGATATCCTAACCCTCTTGCTTCCATAACACTTGTATGAGTAGAACCAGAATCAAACCATACATCCATAATATCTTCTTCCTTACGGAAATTACCATTTGGACTATGTGGATTTGTATATCCCTCTGGTAGTAAATCTTTGGCATCTCTTTCAAACCATACATTACTTCCATACTCACGGAATAAATCAGCAACATGCATCATAATATCGTAATCCATAATCTCTGTTCCATCTTCATTATAGAAAATTGGAATTGGTACACCCCATACTCTTTGTCTTGAAATACACCAATCACTACGATCTTTAATCATATTATGTAAACGAATCTTACCCCATTCTGGAATCCATGTAATTTCATCGTTAATTTCATGTAATAATTGTTCACGAATTGGTTCAATACTACAGAACCATTGATCTGTTGCTCTAAAGATAACTGGTTTTTTCGTTCTCCAATCATGTGGATAAGAGTGCGTAATGAATTTTAATTTTAATAAGATTCCCATCTCATCTAATTTTGTAACAACTGCTTTATTCGCATCTTCAAAATAAAGACCAGCAAACGCTCCACTTTCTTCTGTAAGAACTCCTTTATCATCAACACCATTTACCATATCAAGATGGTATTCTTGACCAATGTTAAAGTCATCTGCACCATAACTTGGAGCAATATGAACAAGTCCTGTACCAGCATCTAATGTAACATGATATCCAAGTACAACTGGGAATTCTTTTTGATTGAATACATGTTCATAAGTTAAACCAGCAAGTTCTGTTCCAGGAAATACATCTAATACTTGATAATCTTCCCATCCGAAAAGAGGCGCTAAATCTTTTAGAAGATCATTTGATAATACATAATGTTTTCCATTCACTTCTACTTTTGCATATTCAAAATTCTCTCCTACTGCAATTGCTGTATTACCAGGTAATGTCCAAGGTGTTGTTGTCCAAATGACTAAGTATTCTCCACTCTTAACAACATCGTTTCCTTTCTTTACTTGGAAAGCAACAAAGATAGATGGATCTTTACGATCTTTATATTCAATCTCTGCTTCAGCAAGTGCAGATTCACTAGATGGAGACCAATAAACAGGTTTTAATCCCTTATAAATTAATCCCTTCTTTGCCATCTTTGCAAATACTTCAATTTGAATTGCTTCTACTTCTTTTTGATAAGTAATATAAGGATGTTCCCAATCACCAATGACATTTAAAGCTTTAAATCCTTCCATTTGTGTCTGTACTTGTTTTTGGGCATACTCATAACACTTTTCACGGAACTCTGCTTTACTCATTGATTTACGATCAACACCACTATTCGTAACTGCAGTTTCAATTGGAAGTCCATGGGTATCCCATCCTGGAATATATGGAACATAATACCCTTCCATCATCTTATAACGATTGACAAAATCTTTTAAAATTTTATTCATCGCATGACCAATATGAATACTTCCATTGGCATATGGAGGACCATCATGTAATACAAATGGTGTATGATCTTGATTCTTCTCTAAGATCTTTCCATATAAATCCATATCCTCCCAAGCTTTTCTTCTAATCTTTTCATTCTCAGGTAAATTTCCTCTCATTTGAAACTCTGTCTTTGGCATTTTCAATGTCTCTTTATAATCCATTTTCATTCCTCCTCTAATAAAAAAGCCCTTAAGCAAATGCTTAAGGACGAAATATTCGCGGTACCACCTTAATTTATAGATACACTATACACTTAAAACTATAACGCGTTACCGTTCTTACTTTGCATAAGAAGCATAGAAAAGTGATCTTAGTGATATCTATTTATCTATTTCCACCACCCATAGACTCTCTTTCAAATAGGATTATCACTACGTCTTTTCATCAACTGCTTTTTTATATGTTATTAATATACCATATTTTATTTTTTGTGACAAGTATTATTATTCATATGATTTACTTTTACATGTATATATTTTCATAAATTGTTTTTGCTTCTTCTCATCAGCATAAATCAATTTCGCAAACTCTTCCGCTTTTTCTTTTTCAAATCCAAAATAACGATCAAATGGAATTTGTTTTCTTGTCATACAATTGATATCAATATACTCATTTCTTGTCATGAGAGCATGATAATACTTTTGTCTTTCCTCTTCATCCATTTCTTTCGCATGTTGAATCATATTTAAGATCATATCAAGATAGTGATAAATCAATTCATATTGATAGGTTGCTGCAAAAGTACGAAACTCCACCGTTTGTTTTTTCCAAGTAGAGCCAAAGTTTTCATGTTTCACCGCATAGTAATATGGCAGTAAATTAACAGCCAATACTCTTCCAACATCATAACTCATATGCTTTAAAAATACATATAAATCTGGACAGTGCTTCAAATCCATAATTTGAGAATTTGATAAACTAATATTTAAAGGTCTTGCAAATGAATCAATCCCTTTTCTTAAACGATCATATTCACCCGAAGAGAAACGAAAAATCACTTCTTCATAATAACACCATAACAACAATAAATTTTGTAAATAAGATACATTATCTTCAAAGATTTGTTTTCCAATGTGAAAATGAATCGCACAACTCTCTGTTAATTGTGTCATTTTCTCTAGTTCTTTTAAAACAACTTTTAACTCTTGTAACCAATATTTATGTTGTGACATAATCGGAGAATTAATTTCTAATCCAACCATCTGTTTTTCAAAACAATCACAACTGTTTTCTCTTTTAATCTCCCAATCTGGATGGAGTATTTTCTTTTTTTTCAAGTGTAAGAAATCTCTTTCTAATAAAAGACGTCGATTACTTGTAAACTCAATTTCAATCCCATAAGTATCTGTCTTTTGTAACATTAATCGTTTCATAACTGTTTCACTTTCTTTTTATCATAAATATCATTTTCTAATTCTGCAAACATCATCATTTGCGTATATTCATTTTTAGAAAGTTCTTTTTGTTCTTGATACCATTTTTGATACTTAAACTCTTCACTTTTAAACCAATAATACATTAAAATCCCATCGCTAAAAAGACTTTTCTGACTTACTTTCCCTTCTCTTTGTAACTTATCACGATATTCTTCAATTCTTCTTTCATATATTTTTAATTTATCAAAATGGTCATATAAAAAGTTATCTAGTTCTGCAATTAACATTAAACATTCCATTTGTTTCTCTGTTAATTGTTTTTCTTCTTTTCGCCATTCATAGATTTTATAAAGCTGATTGGAATACCATCTACCAGCAGATCTTCCATCTTGTAAACAGTATGAATCACTTTGTGTAATCTTTCTCTGATGAGCCATACATAAATCCATATAATTGTCACGATATAGTTTTAATTTCTCATATTTCATCTAAATCACCCCTGTTTGTCTTGGTATTATAACACAAATAAAAAACAAGTACAAACTTGTCTTATATTTGGCATAATATCCAATCGATAATCTCTTGATCAAAGTCATACAATTCATGCTTTCCATTTTCTAACGTTGTTAACTTGATTTGCTTCTTCTCACAAAAGTTTTGAATTACTTGATAGTCAACTGTTTTATCAACCGTACCATGAATAATACAAACATCAGAATAAGAAAATGCCATAACCTTTTCCTCAGCTTCTTTTAACGATTTATAAATCTCTTTCGTTAATTTCATATTTTTAAATAAGAAAATAGAATCATGACTCTCATAAAACTTTTTAGAAACCCCTGTCTTCATTTCGATAATACTACAGAAATTCACTGCTGGACACATCAAAAACGTCTGTTTTACATCAGGATGTTCTAGTAATTCATTTAAAATCACAAAGCCTCCAAAACTACATCCAAATAGATAAACTGGTGCATACTCTTTCCCATATTCAATCACTGTTTTTAAATCAGTAAGACATTGTTCCAAAGGAAAGTTTGGAAAATTTCTCTCATCTTCCCCATGTCCTGGAAAATCAAAGGCAATCATTCCAATTTGATGTTCATATAATTGTTCATAAAACCTCGCCATCCAATTTTTATTAGCCCCTAATCCATGGCAATAAACAATGACTTTTTGAACTTGCTCAGGTATTGCTTTCAAAGCATGAATCTTCCCTATTTGAAAAGACACTACACGTGAATCATGCATCATCTTTTCTATCAATTTCTCATTCATTTTTACTATCTTCCTTTTTATTTACTTTCTTTTTATAAAACCAAACAACAAAAATAACAGCCACTACTATCAGTAATAATAATATGATATGAGAAATATTATCAATGAGCGCTAAAATCTCATCTTTCTTATCTCCTGCAAATGCTCCAACACAAACAAGTAATGTATTCCATATCGCACTACCCACTGCCGTATACAAGAAAAATTTAGGAAGTGGCATATCACTCATACCAGCAGGAATAGAAATCAAGCTACGGACAATTGGTACACAACGACAAATTAATACCGTAATAGAACCTTTGGTATCAAACCATCTATCTGCCGCTTCAATATCCTGTGGTTTTACTCGTAATAGTTTCCCATACTTACTTTTTACAATACGAATTAAATGTTCTTTATTCAGTAGTTTACCAAGCCCATATAAAATACCAGCACCTAGTAATGATCCGATTGTTGATGAAATAATCACTCCAACAACAGTCATATTACTACTAATTGTCATAAAACCACCAAACGTTAAAATTAATTCACTTGGAATTGGAGGAAAAACATTTTCAATCATAATTAAAAAGAAAATTCCCAAATAGCCAAAGCTATTCATAATATCTATCATAATTTGTTCCATATCTAGCTCCTTTATTTTTTGTACTGATATCAGTATATCATAAAAAAAGAACAAAATGAAAGTGCTTTTCTTGTCCTTTATCAATCAAATTTTCTTCTTATTTTATTTTCTACCAATGATGCTTTTCCAATCACTTGATCACCAAATTTCTGTTTAATTTCATCAACGACAAAATCAAGTGTTTCATTTTCTTTTTTTTCATCAAAATCTTCAAATAAAGAAGATTGATATGCGACATGATCTGTTAACTGATCTAAACGTATCCCAATCAAACGAATCGGGTCTCTTTTCCATCCTTCTAAAAATAGTGCTTTACTAATTTCAAATATTTCCGAAGTAGAACAAGTCGGATTCTCTAATTTTCTCTGATGAGTATAACTCTTAAAAAACTTATCTTTAAAAATAACAGCTACTACACTGGCATATTTATGTTTCTTACGCAATGATAGTGAAACATTCTCACTAATCGCATGAAGAATAGGAAAAATCTCTTCCGTATGACTCATATCTCTCGGAAGAGTTGTTGTATTACTAATTCCCTTTCTCTCCGCTTGCTCAGAGATTACTTCTGAATCATCGATACCATTCGCCCATTCAATCATCTTGGAAGCACTATTCTTAAAATACTTATATAAATAACTCACATCAGCTTGCGCTAAATCAGCAATCGTATGAATATTTAAACGGTGCAACTTAGCACTCGTCTGTTTTCCAATCCCAAATAAATCATCGATTGGTAGTGGATACATCTTCTCTTTTATCTCATTCTGATATAACGTATGTATCTTATATGGTTTTGAAAAGTCAGAAGCCATCTTCGCACATAGTTTTGAATTTGCAATCCCAATATTTACTGTAAATCCTAATGTATCTAATATCTCTTTTTGAACTTTTTTCGCAAACTCATATGGGTCTCCATATAACTTCTGTACTTTTCCATAATCCAAATAACATTCATCAATACTTGCTACTTCAATATCCGGTGAATACTTACTAAGAAGTTGAAATAACGCATTAGAATTTTGTTGATACCATTTATAATTTGGAGGATAAAAACGAATAGCAGGACACTTCTTACGAGCCATATAAAGTGTCTCACCCGTTACAACCCCACACTTCTTCGCCTTAGGAGACTTTGCTAACACAATACCTCGACGTGACTTCTCATCTCCTCCAATCGCAGCATAAGAATCTCTAATATCATATTTATAACCTTGATTCAATAAATCTAAAGCAGTCCAAGATAGAAAGGCATTATTCACATCAATATGAAATATAATTCTTTCCATAGACATCACCTAGATTTATTATAACATGAACATTTGTTTGTTGAAAAGTAAATGAACTTATTTTCTGTTTTCACATATTGTATATTAGGTGATACTTATGCATAATGGTAATTTTTTCTGTGGTAGAGGTAAATGGTGGATTTGTTGTTTCTGTACATTTACTCTCCTCATCTATCAAGTATTTTTAACGTTCTTTTTAATTACAAGATTTAACTTATTTATGTTATTTCTATTTTTAGCGTTGTTCCTGTTCTCTATTTTCCGAATTATATGGTGAAATAAACTGTTCAGTTTTATACATCATATCAATCATATTACTCACTTTTTGACACATCACATATTCACGATCATCCCACTCTATCTTATCGGGAAGTGCTAATAAAATAAATAACAATAATCTCTCTTCTTCTAAAAGTGGATAAGCTCTTTCATAACGTTTTAATAACTCATCAAATTCAAATTCTAAGCCATGTTTTTTATAAAACTTATAGAAATCAAAAATAGGAATTCCAAACTTTGCTTTATCCCAACTTGTTAGATAAGCATTTTGATTACGAATAAAATGTGATAGTTCAATATGATTATGAAGTACTACCATTCTTTGCTTTCTTTTATCTTTTATCATTTCATACCATTTTTCTAAGGCATTTTTAGAAAACTCTAAAGCAGAATATACTAACGTAATATTACGGGCTAATAAATATTCACTAGGACTCATCACAACATGACTTTCAATCACACTCATCATATCGTCATAATAAGTTTTTAAATAAAAGATATTATTACTAATATCCTCATATAATTCTTTATAATCACTAATATCTACTTCTTTATAATGGGTTGTTTTATGATGTAGTAAAGCCATTAAATCAATCAAATCTTCTGCTTTTTGTTCTCTCGGCATAGTGATATCTATTTCTCTTTTTGTTATTAATATATGATCTTCGTATTGAATAATTTCTGGATAATATAAAAAGTTTCTACTTCGTAAATAATTCCATATTTCTTCTTGATCATGTTCCATTTCTTTCATCGCATAACTCCCACGATCGGTATCAACGAAAGTTACTTTCCCTTTCACTTGATACCGTGTAGGATGAAGTTCATACTTATCTAATATATGTCTTATATTACGCATCTTGAGATGGAATCATGATTTTATCACCAACTTTTAATTCTGATAAATCATTATACATACTAAGCGCATCTCTCGTTGTATCATATTTTTCTAAAATAGTTTCCAATGAATCATTTTCTCTAACAATATATACTTTATAAGTCGCATAAGTTTCTTTCGTATCCACTTGTTCTAATATCTCATCAATTTTATCTGTCTTTTCTCTTCCTGTATCGTCTAATTGTTCACTGACTACTGTTTCATTCATAACTGTTTCTGTTTCCTTCATGACAGGCATTTCTGTCTCTTTCACTTCTTCATTTGATACCAATTCCGTTTGTACTTCTTCTTTCATATTTATCCCTTCCTCTTTCATCGTTTCTAAAACTGGCTCTGTTACTGCTTCTGTTACCACTTCCTTATCAAATAAATCCTGAATTTCTCTTTCAATATGTTCTAATTCTTCTGGTCCTTTCTCTTCCATCTTTTCTCTGACCATTGCTTCTATCTTTTCTTCTTCTATTTCTTTGATTGGTTCTTCTTGTTCTTTTTCTGTTTCTATTTTTACAATGATTGGATCTTCTATAATATTTTGTACACATAGTTCAATATGAACTGTTAAAATACTAGAATTCATAATTTCATAGTAAAAATCATGAATATCAACAACTGCTTTATCTAAATTACAGTTTGGAAATTCATTTTCAAATGGTAACTCATAAGAAAATGATTCTACACAATTACTATGGTCAGAAATTTTATATTCTCCACTCACAATAAAATCTCCAGTTATCTTATCTTTATCTGGATGAATCGTATGTTCTAATGAAATACTTGTAATTTCCTCTAAATTCGTTTTAAATGGAATCTCTTTATGAAATGGTATTATTTTCTTCATACTTTCCCACCTTTCACTTAAATCTATGCGTAAAAGGTAAAGATAGAACAAAAAATCGCTTTCGCGATTTCTATATTTGTAAATCCATTTTCATTTGTTTTTGATTTGCCATCTTCACAATTTCAAATACTTCTCCATAATCTTTGACAGGATAAAACTTAATCTGTTTTCTAACTTCCATTGGAATCTCATCTAAATCTCCAAGATTATCTTTTGGAATAATGATCTTAGTAATGCCATTACGAGCAGCTCCTACTGCTTTTTCTTTTAATCCACCAATCGGAAGTACTTCTCCTCTTAATGTAATCTCCCCTGTCATAGCTAACTTCTCACTCACCGGCTGTCCTGTAAAAGAACTAACAAGTGCTGTCGTAAGTGCGATTCCAGCACTTGGTCCTTCTTTTTTCACTGCTCCTTCAGGAACATGAATATGAATATCATTTTCTTCTAACATATGTTCATCAATCCCAAATAAATCTGCTTGTGACTTAATATAAGATAGTGCGATACGAGCACTCTCTTTCATAACATCTCCTAAAGAACCAGTTAACACTAAATTTCCTGTTCCCTTAAAATAAGTGACTTCTATTGGTAAAGTATCTCCACCATAATTCGTATATGCAAGTCCATTTACCACTCCGACTTGTTTTTTTTCTACTTTTGAAAATAGATATTTCTCTCTTCCTAAAAATTCATAAATCATTTGATTATCGACTACATATACATCTTCTACTGTTCTCGTCGTAATCATTTTCGTAACAATTTTACGAACAATCGTCGATAACTGACGTTCTAACTCACGTACTCCAGCTTCTTTTGTAAAACCACGAATAATCTTCAAAATCATCGCATCACTCATCTTAATTTTATTTCTATGAATTCCATGTTTCTTACAAATATTTTTTAATAAATACTTTTTCGCAATATCTACTTTCTCATATTCTGTATACCCTGATAACTCTACAATCTCTAAACGATCTCTTAATGCTTCAGGAATATTTTCAATATAATTTGCAGTTAAAATAAACATAACATGAGATAAATCATACTCTTCTTCTAAATAATTATCGACAAATGTTTTATTTTGTTCTGGATCTAATACTTCTAATAAACTACTAGCAGGATCTCCCCTATAATTACTATTCAACTTATCAATCTCATCAATCAAAAACAAAGGATTACAACTTTTTGCTTTCTTCATAGAAGTAATAATGCGTCCTGGTGAAGCTCCTACATACGTTCTACGATGACCAATAATTTCTGCTTCATCACTCACTCCACCAACAGATATTTTGACAAAATTCTTATGAATTGCTTTTGCGATAGAAATCGCAAGTGTCGTTTTTCCAACTCCAGGAGGACCTACCAAACAAATAATCGGCCCATTCAAAGAATTCGTCATTTGATTGACTGCTAAATACTCAAGAATACGCTCCTTTACCTTCACCAATCCAGCATGAGACGCATCTAACCTCTTTCTCACTTCATTTAAATCTGTCTCATCCTTCGTATATACATTCCACGGAAGTGACAAGAACCACTCGATATACGTTTTAATTATCCCTAACTCTGGACTCATTGGAGGTAATTGTTCATATCGTTTCATCTCTAAACGAAGCTTTTCTTTAATAGATTCTGGAGCCTCTAAAGCTTCAATATCCATCTTGATTTTCTCATTCTCTTCTTCTACTTGATTATCTTCTCCAAGTTCTTGTTTCAGAGCTTTTATTTTTTCTTTTAAAATAAATTCTTTTTGATTATGATCAATCTCATTTTTTACTTTATTATCGATTTCTTTTTCTAATTCATATGCCTGTTCCCCACGATAGATATCCTCTAAAATCATTTGTGTACGTAATTTAGGATTACATTCATATAAAAACTCTTTACGACGTTCAAACGTAAGTGGCAAATGAGCAGCAATTAAGTCTGTTACAACACTTAAATTATCAGAAGTACGAATCTTTTCTACAACACTATTTGATACATAAGGAATGAGTTCTAAATAATGATCTAATTCACGATTTAATTTTGCTGTTAAAATCGCAGTCTCTGCATCTTCGACAGGTGTCTCTATATTTACTTCTATCACAGCTTCAATTTCGCTCGTATGGTTTAAATGAAGATATTCATGGATAAGAGCTCTTTGTTCTCCTCTCATCACAACCCTAACTTTTCCATTCGGTAACTCTACTTTATTTAATATTTTGGCAACAACACCAATTTTAGGCAATTCTTCTACCGTTGGAGTCTCTTCAAAACGGTCGTTACCACTTACCACCAATACTTGATTATCGTGAAATAACTCCGCTACATCAATCATATTCTTGGCATCTTTGTGTTCAAATTCAAATCTTACCTCCGCATTTGGAAGTAAGATCATGCCTCTTAATAAAATTACGGGTAAATTTAACTTCATATCATCACCACACAAATTGTTATTTATTATAGTATAAATTAAAAAAAATGTATAGTAATTTTTAACTCTTTTTGAGAAAAAGATGTCAAATGATGTCACAAAAAATACTCAACAGATATCTGTTGAGTATTTCTTAACCAGCAACTACTTTACCATTCGTTGAAGTACCAATTAATTTTGTAATTAAACTACTATTTGTTCCATCACCTTTTACAGTAATCTTTCCATTTTGGGCAGCATTTTGTCCGAACATGTTATTGTAAGATGTAATTGTATTTCCTTTTACCGTTAAGGTGGTTGTTAAATTGGTTGTCTGTGAAAACATAGATATTGTATTTGTAACTCCATCAAAGTCTAATGTTGATGCATTTAACGTTTTTAATGCCGTACATTGACTGAACATAAAGCTAAAGTTCGTCGCATTACTTGTATCAAAGTGTTGTAAATCAACCGATGTAAGTGCCATTCTTCCAGCAAACATATTCGCAAAGTTCGTAACATTTACTGTATTTAAGAATCCTACCGTATTGATTGTTTTTAATTTTTGATCAGCCATTCCACCAAATAACCATGAACTATTTGGATTTGCTACAACAGCCTTTTTATCTACACGATATACAAAGTATGTTGTACTTCTTTGCCATCCTAGAACAGTTCCATCATCATCCTTTGATAAATCAACTGTCGTATCTGAACTATTTGGTCCTATCGTTACAAATTGAACATATTCAACATTACTTGGTAACCAACCTGTACGATTTAGATTTAGAAGTGTCAGTCCATCTTTTAAAACACCACCATGAGTCACATTATCATTCTTCGCATATGATACCATCTCTTCTACTAAATCATAGCTTTCTTTAGTCCCATCATCATAAAGAATTAAACCTGAATTAATCCCCATATTACTTGCAAAATCTTCATAATTTGTTATTTTAGATCCAATTTTTATTGATATATTCAGTTGTCTGCAGCCCCAAAACATAGCATTTACATCCGTTACGTTGGATGTATCCCAGTTTGATAAATCGCCTATATGACTTGCCTTTGCATTTTGAAACATCCTGTTCATATCTGTTACTTTAGATACATTCCAATTTGATAAGTCTAAATTCAGATCAGATATTTCACTAAACATACCACTCATATCTGTTACGTTGGATGTATCCCAATTTGATAAATCTCCTATATTCGTTGATAGGCCTTGAAACATAGTGCTCATATCCGTTACGTTAGATGTGTCCCAATTTGATAAATCACCCAAATCCGCTGATGACGACTGAAACATGCCACTCATATCTGTCACTTTTGACGTAACCCAACCTGATAAATCTAAACTTGTTAAACTGTAGGCAGTATGAAACATATAACTCATATCTGTTACGTTGGATGTATCCCATCCTGATAAATCTCCTATACTTGTTAAATTGAAGGTATTAAAAAACATATAACTCATATCTGTTACTTTTGATGTGTCCCAGCCTGTTAAATCTAAACTCGTTAAACTGGATGCCATTTGAAACATATGACCCATTCCCGTTACATTTGATGTGTTCCAATCTGATATACCTCTTATACTGGTTAAACTTTGAGCAACAGCAAACATTCCACTCATGCTTTTTACATTTGATGTATCCCAGCCTGTTAAATCTAAACTCGTTAAACTGGATGCCATTTGAAACATATTACCCATTCCCGTTACATTTGATGTATCCCAATTTGATATATCCCCTATGTCAGTTAAGCTTTTAGTATTATAAAACATTCTAAACATATTCGTTACTTGCGATGTATCAAAATAATCATTAAATTCAATTTTCTCTAGTGTATTCGTTCCTGATGATACATCAAATAGAGAAGAACTATTTTTATTCGCATATATTTTCTTTGTACTTCCAATATAGGATTTTCCTGTAGAATCAGTCCACAATTGAATACTTTCATTTTGTTCTTTTGAAACATCGATAAATTCTGTCCCATCTGGGGCAATACCATTGACAAATTCAATATTCTTTAGATTTCCAAGTCTTAATCCATCCATCAACATATTAATTGGAAATTGAATGGTAAGCGTACTTGCTGTTACTGTATTGTTGTTATTACCTGTATCTCTTACTCTAGCAATTACGCTTCCATCTTCTGTAAAGGTGATAGTTGTAGTTGTGCCACCAATTGCCATCCAACTTTTTCCACCATCTGTTGAATATTCATAAACTAAATTAATTGTTTTTACGTCAGGATAATTAATTGTTACTTCTTTTGTAAAGTTTGGTCCATCATCGACAACTGAATATGTTGGAACAGTAATATCGTTTGTCTTGATTGTAATGTTACTACTATCCGTATATTTACCATTGTTTGCGATAACTCTTACTTTAATTTGATAACTTGTATTTTTCGTAAGTCCTGTAAATGTCTTTGTTGCACTTGTCTGTTCACTTGACCATGCACCATTATTAATTGAGAACTGATATCCTTTAATTCCTCCACCAGTTTGTGTTGCATTTGCTGTTACACTAATACTTGATGAAGTAATTAATCCTTCTTTTAATGTTACATTCGTTGGGGCTTGATTATCTATTTTACTAATTGTAACTGACTGCTTGTTAATATTTCCGGCATTATCTTTGACCCAGATATTCACTGTTTGATTTGAAGTAAATTCTTTTTCTTTGACAGATGTCCAACTATTTCCTCCATCCCATGAATATGGATTTGTCGCCAGTCCTGATTCTTTATCACTGGCATTAATCGTTAGTGTTTTAGAGGTTGTCCATTCACTATCATTTCCATTTACTTGTACTTCTGGAACTGTTCCATCTATTTTTTCGATTGTAATTAATGGGGTTGTAAGAACACTTACTCCATCACTGACTCTAATATATAAAGTTCCTTCTGTTGTAAACTTTAACACATATACTCTTGATGGAGCAATTAACCATGTCTTTCCACCATCTGTTGAGTATTGATATAACAAATTTTCTCCTTCTGGATAAGTCATTGTTACATTCTTTTCTTTAGTCCATACTTCATTTGGATAATCAACTGTATAAGTTGGCATACTAAGTTCTGGTTTTTCACTACCTTCTGTTTCTTGTTCAAAATCTACTGATACATTGACATTCTTTTCTGTTTCACTACTTTCTGGAGCACTGGCACTCCATTCAGCAATGACTTGAAATTGTTTACTCTCTCCTGCTTTTAATGCAAAACCTTTGTATAATCCACTAATATAAACTTTTAAATCTGTTGGTTCACCATCATTCAAACGTATTTCTTTTACTACAGCATCAATAGTCCCCTGATTTTGTACTGTGACATCATAGATAGCTTGACTACCTTTTTTATTTAGTTCTACTCCAATATCCAAAGTAGTTCCTGCAGTAATTGAAGGGCCTGATGTCGTTGTTGCTTCATTCATTGTATTTTCTACAGCTTTTGTGAATACTATCTTCCAAGTAGAAGTAATGGAAGCAGTTCCATCAATTCTCACTGTACTTGTTAAAATGGAATACCCAATACCAATGGATACAAAAGCACAGATGGCAACAATACCAAATATATAATATAATCTATTTTTATTACCCGTTCTATTTCTATTTACTTTTCTCATAGTCTTTTACTCCTATCATTACATACTATAATTATTTTAACATATTTTCAAATATTTCAATAGTTTTTTTTACCTAAATATAAATAATTCTTATGACAATTTTCGTCAATAAAAAAGCACTCATAAATGAAGTGCTTCTTCTACATATTCAACACGTACACTAATTTGTTTCCCATTTGGTACCTGGTTTTGAATTTCTCTACTAAAATAAATGTCTGTTTGATGTTCTTTTTGAATCACAGGAAAATAGTCTTTTCCCCTTTTTAAATAAGCTTTTTTTAGATGATATTTATGTAATAAAGGGTATTTTAAAGACATGACTACAGGTACTGTTTTTACTATGACTTCAATACTTGGAATATCTTGATAACGATTCTGATAGGCATCATATAATTCTTCGATTTGTTCTTTCGAGCATTCTAAAGATAGTGTCACTCGCTTTACACCTAGACTTTCTAGAAAACGTACTGCATAGGAATTTACGACGTTTAAATTATAATTGGTAATGATATTTTGATAGTGCATGAGACTTCCATATTCACAAACAAGTACAGGACGATTCACAGTTGGATATTGTCGCATCACATTAGATAGTTTTAATATAACACGATCATCTTGTTTTATTTTCTCATATAGTTCTTCTTCTGCATATATTTCTTGAATATGTCTAGGTAATGTTTGATATTGTTGTTCTGTATAGACAAGTGCGGTATGATGTACTACAACCGGTTCTTTTTTTACATCTCTTTGATATGGTTGAGGAGTGAAATCTTCTCTTTGTAGACGTAACTGATTTAATTTTTCTACCATGGTACGTCTTAATTCATTCAGTGTAGAAAGAGGAATAAATCCTTCTTCACCAGTGATATTTAAATTTTCAAACTGATAAATGGTATCATTTAATTTCATCAATTTCTCTTTGATATCTAATTTTGTAACTGGTCTTTTTTGAGCTTGTTCTAATACTTGTTCTGTTTGTAATGTAATCTGATTCATTTGATCTGTTACTCTAAGTGTAATTGGTTTTCCTATTTGACAGATTACTTCTCCTTGTATTGGAACAATTCTTTTTGTTTCTTTTAAAATTTTACGAATATTTTGAATTTGTTCATTGTCGGTTGTTTTCACTACTTTACATCCAACTGTTACTGGAGTATGAATAGTAAGAGTAATAATATCTCCTTTGTAAGCTTTTTTCACTCTTTCTTTTTTACAAGTAAATTCATTTAATACAACACCAACATCTTTTTTATCTAAAATACGTAGTCCATCATGGATGGAAACAGAGTCTGTTAATTGAATTTGAATTTTCTTATTATTAGCAGATATCACTGTTCCTACTGGGATTCCCATATGATTTGGACGATAAGTATTGATAAATTGTTTCATATTCTCATGAAATAAAAATCCTTTCGTAAATCCACGATTGAATAATGTTTTTAATTGTTTTATTTCTTGTTCCGTGATATGAAATGGCTTTTTTTGATAGTATGCATCGACTGCTTTTCGATATAAATAAGTGACATAGTAAACATATTCAGGGCGTTTCATTCTTCCTTCAATTTTAATACTATCTACCCCTGCATCGATAAATTGACCGACATAATCTAAAGTATTTAAATCTTTTGTACTTAGTAAATAACCTTCTTCTAATGCTTCTTTTTGACTATTACATAGTGTATAGTCTAAACGACAACATTGTGTACAAGTACCACGATTTCCACTTCTACCACCAATTAAACTAGACATGAGACACTGTCCAGAATAACTAATACAAAGTGCTCCATGACAGAATACTTCAATTGGCATATCTACTTGTTGTCTTATTTTTTTAATTTCTTCAATAGGAGTTTCTCTAGCGATAACTGCTCTTTTCATTCCTATTTTTTTAGCAAATTCAACACCAGCTTGATTATGTAAATGCATTTGTGTAGAAGCATGTAATTCTAATTGTGGATATCTTTGATGGATTAAATCAAACATTCCTATATCTTCTATAATCAAAGCATCAGGATGAAAAGTAACTAATTCATCAATATAGTGAATCAATGTTTCTACTTCTCGTTCATAGATCATAGTATTCACAGTGACATATACTTTTACTTGATATAAATGTGCAATTTCAATTGCTTCTTTTAATTCTTCCATGGAAAAGTTTCCGGCATAACTACGTGCTCCAAATTGATAACCAGATAGATAAATCGCATCACATCCACCTAATATAGCTGCATAAAAACTTTCCATCGTTCCTGCTGGAGATAATATTTCTATTTTATTCATATCCCATCACCATGTTTATTATAACACAAAGAATTTGCTTGATAATCCTTTTTCTAGTATAATACCTATTTATCGAAAGGAATTATTATGAAAGAGAAACAAACAAACTTTACAAAAAATCAATTACGTATTCGCGATAGAATTATTCAAGAAGCAAGATATATGATTGTCAATCAAGCTAGTTGTCACAAAACGGCAAAACATTTTCAAACCAATCCTGAAAATATTCGTAAAGATGTCACAACTCGTTTTGTAAAATATGTCTTAGCTGATAAATCATTACAAGGATTATATATTGGAGTAAAAATTGTCATAGAACAACACCGTAGTGAGAAAGTAGTCTTTCCTGATAACGTTCTTTACTTTATTGCCAAAGAGATTTTATGTGGAAAGACAAAGTACCAAGTGATACAATCTTTACCATTGTTTTTTGAACAAAATCACATTTCCGGAAAGAGTCATATCTCGATTGATGTCTTAGATCAACAAATTGAAAGAATCAAGGAATTAGAAAATGGATCAATCCTATATGAGAATGTAAAAAATCAATTATATATTCATTCAAATCCTCCGATTATTATTCCAGTTGATATTTTACAAACAATGTTAGATGACTATTTTCAACATGAATCATTACACCAATTAGAACGTGATTACCATTATTCTAGAGCAGTCATATTAAAAAATTTTGAACATAAATTTCCTAATATTTATCCAGCAATTGAAGAAATAAAAAAGAGACATCAATTCCATTCAAAAAGTCGTTCTTAGAAACGTCTTTTATTCTTCTAACAATTGTTCTAGATTTACAATTTCATATCCTTTCTGTTTTAAATATGTAATCATCAGTGGTAACTCTTTTTTTACTTGAGCATCCAAACGCATTAAAATAATACTACCACTTTCTACTTGTTCTGTTAGTTCTGAATAGGGATTCTCTTTCATTATAATATTTGGATAAATCGTATAATCTTTTTGTAATTTACAAGTACTTAGTGCTTTTTTATTTTCTTTTTCTACTAGACAATAACTTTGTTTTTGACCACCTACTCTTTTGATAATTGTATCAATCCATACAAAAGATTCATGACCATAATCTCCTCGATAACTATAATTTCCTACTGTAAATTTTCCCTCTATCAAAGAAACTAACTCATTCTGATTTTTTTCAAGCCAACTACCATCTATAAAAAAAGTACCAGTTACTTTTTTTTCTTTTAATATTTCAATAATCGGACTAGGATTCCCTTTTTCATCTACAATAAAAAGAAAACTAACTTGTCTTTTTTTAGGATTCCCAGTCTGAATATATTTATCGTATCTATTTTTAATACTAATTTCTGGAGATACTTTATCATATACCAGTAAATTGGGGTGAAACTTTCCATAGTGTTTCATTTCTTCATAGCTTTTTTGTAAATTCACTATTTTCCCAGAGATTCCAGGTGTCATAAATTTACCATCTATTTTGGCGTTTTCTGCTTTTACTTGATATTTAGGTGCTTGTTCTTTTAGGGTAATCATAATATCATCTACTTCTTTTACGACATCAATCGTTTTTTCTGTATAAAAAAAGCTGAAGCAAACTAGACTTAAAAAACCTAGAATTTCAAAGAATCGTTTCATAACAACCTCCCAATTTAATGTATGCATAAAAAATTGTTTTAGAATTTCTAAGTCAACAAAAAAAGTATCTCGTGATACTTTTATTCGTAGTTTAAAGGTTTTAATTCATCTAGTAAAAATTTACCATCTTTTCTAATTAAGACATCGTCAAAATATATTTCTCCTCCACCGTATTCTGGTCTTTGAATTAAAACCATATCCCAGTGAATAGAACTTTTATTACCATTAAATGCATCTTGATAAGCACTACCTGGTGTAAAATGGATACTACCGATAATTTTCTCATCGTATAAGATATCTCCCATTGGTTCTTTAATTTTTGGATTCAGTCCAAATGAGAATTCTCCTACATAACGAGCCCCTTCATCTGTATCAAATATTTCATTTAATCGTTCATTATCTTCATCACATGTTGCTTTGACAATTTTTCCTTGTTCAAATGTTAATGAGACATTGTGGTAAATATTACCTTGGTATGGACATGGGGTATTATAAGTAATAGTACCATTAACACTATCTCTCACTGGCGCTGTATAACATTCTCCATCCGGAATATTAGCAGTTCCACAACATGGAATCGCAGGAATTCCCTTAATCGAAAATGAAATATCTGTATTCGGTCCAACAATACGAACTTTATCAGTTTTTTCCATTAATTCTTTTAATGGTTGAATGAGATTAGACATCTTTTCATAATCGATTGTCATCACATCCATCGCATACTTTTTAAAATCATCACTTGTCATACGTGCTTTAAAAGCATCTAAATCAGAGGGATAATTTAATAGAGTCCATCTTCTTTCATTAATACGAATACTATGAATTTCTTTCGTTGCATCTCCCAATGCTTTTCTAAATTCTGGTTTTATCTTTTTAGAATTATACTCATTATCTAAATAACGAATACGAATAAAACAATCAAAATGATCGATATCATATTGAGCTTGTGCTTTCATTTCTGGAATACGAGAAAGGGTTGCTAATTCATTTTGTAACCCTTCCATCATACTATCTGTTAATCTTACAAAGGGAATTCCCCCTACTTTAGAAATATCTTTAATTAACTGTACTAATAAAGGCTTTGCTTCATATGCACTTTCAATTAAAACACGATCATTTTCTTTCACTTTTAATGAATAAGTTACAATTGTATTACTTAGTATTTCTATTTTTTCTTTCATGTGTCATCACTCTTTTCTTTTCATATAATATCTTTGAAGGGGGAATTTTATGAATTATCAGCCTTATCAAATTTATACCAATATGGGTAATCAAAGATTTGCAAATACAATGAATGGATATCGACCACCAAGACCAAACGATGATCGTTTTGGTTTCTTAGGACCATTTATTTTAGGAGGCATTACAGGAGGATTACTTGCCCCTGTATTTCAACCTCGTCCATATTATTATAATAATTATTACTACCCACCATATTACTATTATAGACCATATTAAATAAGATATACAAAAAACCTATTTCTTTTGGAAGTAGGTTTTTAATTACACTCTTTTGTCTCTACCTTTAAATTCTCAGAATTACCAGTTGCACAATATTGCTGATATTGAATTTTTACAGTCGCTTCATCTTTTTCATTCATTGTGATAGTACCACTTCCTAAAATAGAACCATCCACATCTATCACATCACTTCCATGCTTTAATTGACTTCCATTTACTGTATATGTACCACCATCAAATATTTCATTTTCTGTTTGATAATATCGAATTGCATTTACCATTCCCTTAATAGAATCACGAAGTGTTTCTTTTTTTGATTTCTCAATTTGATCCATAACCAATGGTGTAGATATTAAAGCAATTACACCAATAATTAAAATGACTGCTAATAACTCAATTAATGTAAAACCATTCTTTTTCATATCATCATCCTCTATTATTATTGTAGCATACTTTTTCTATTATAAAAAGATGTATTTCAAATACACCTTTATCTTATTGTAGTGTTACAATTGATGTGAGACATTTATATATAGTAAAAAAGCAATAAGTCTAGTAAAATGTAATTATCAATAAAACATTTTTATTAGAAAGGACTTATTGCTATGACAAGTATATCACATTATCCACACAGTTTAAAGACTAAATATTATGCTGTTTTATTATATAGAAATGGCAATCCTATTTCTTTTGTATGTAGAAGATATAAATGTTCTAAAGCTTCTCTTATGCGTTGGAACAAAAAATATGATGGTACCAAAGAATCTTTAATAGATAAATCTCATAGACCTCTTACTCCTCATCCTAACTTTCATACTCAAGAAGAGCTTACTTGGATTAAAAATTATATTAGAAGAAATCCTCATATTTCTCTTTGTGAATTATATGGTAAATTAAGAACTGAAAAAGGTTATTCTAGACATGCTTGTTCGTTATTTAGAATTGTTAGAAAATTAAAATATAAAGTAAATACTCAACACCATTGTAAATATGTTCCAAAAAAGTATGATACTCCTACTAATATTGGTATAAAATGGCAAATGGATGTTAAAGTGATTCCAAAACAATGTTATGTTGGTGAAATGCCTGATAAGTTTTATCAATATACAGTGATTGATGAAGCATCACGTGAAAGATTTATCTATCCATATAAAGAACAGTCTTCTTATTCTACAATTGATTTTGTTAAAAGAGCGATTGTTTATTTTGGTTATAAACCAGAAATTATACAAACTGACAACGGTCAAGAATTTACTTACACCATGAAAACAGATAAAACTCACCCTCTAGATACTCTTTTAAACGATTTGAATATTTCTCATAAACTGATTAAACCTAGAACACCTAGACACAATGGTAAGGTGGAAAGAAGCCATAGAAATGATCAACAAAGATTTTATTCTTACCTTAGATTTTATTCTTACGATGATTTACTACAACAAATGAAGAACTATTTAAAACGTTCTAATAATATTCCTATGCAAGTTCTTAATTGGCTTACTCCTTTACAAATGAGACAACAAATTATAGAAAAAAACAATATTCAATAATTACAAAATAACTATATCATATTGCTTTTTTATTTTTATAAATTTTGTCTCACATCATTTACAATTGTACAACTAGCTCTAGACATCATAATAAGCCATCTTCTTGTAATAAAATCTTCCGCTTTTTGTGGAGTAATTCCATTTGCCATATTGATAAGATCCGCTTGTAAACAAGCAAGTCTATCAATTGGTTGTTGATAAATTCTTGCCCATCTAGCCGATAACTTTGATGCTAAATTCATAATATCTTTCTGTAATTCAAAAGCATTATCTACATAATCAAGCCCACTTGGCCTTCTTTTAAATTTTGGTACTGACATACTTTTCCTCCTATATTTTTATTTTCTCATAAGTTCTCTAAATAGAGAACTTCTGAGATGTTTCCTTAACATTCTCCTTCGTCCTCTCTTCCGTTCGGAGCTACGGTACGAATGTTTGCGGCCGGCTATCCTATTCGGAAAGCTGGCGCTACACCACTGGGAGAGTTCGCATAAAGGCTACTCCAATCACCATACGAACTCACAGTGTAGAAACCTCTACTATCGTAAGAAGCGGCCGAGCGCGTCCACCAATGATGTTCGCTTGATAATTGATATTGCTTAATTGCACCACTATAATTATTGGTTGTTATACCAATGCTTTTATAATAATCTAGTTGTCTTGTTTGATTATCCGAAGTATCATAGTTTATAGTATGTGATGTTCCATCTTTTCCCCATATTTCTTTGGTTGCTAATAAATATAATTTATCTATTGAGGTGAAATTAGTAGAATCCTTTGATCCATGACTTGATATTACTTTAGTATCTACAATTACTTGTTTTAAATCTTCTGGTAGAGCATTATAAATTACACTATTGGTTGTATCTCCATTTTTGGGATTTAATTTTTGATATAGTTCACTCCCGGGCCATCCATCTTTATTAGTCGCTGAAGAATTTATTTTTTCGTACGTAATAATATCTTTAAACTCTACTACAAATCCACATGCCGTCTGTGAAAATCCATTCCCATTACATTCTGCTGGGGTTGTATTATTTGCTACTCTTACTGTATAAGTTCCAGCATATTCTCCTGTTAACGTTACTTCTTTTTCATCTCCTACAGGATAAACACTTGGATTTCTTCTAACATTTGCTACGATTGTTTCCCATGAATCTGTTGCAAAAGATACTGATTCAGGGGTATCATTCAATTTACATGTTTCATCATCATAGTTTGTTACTGTTACCTCGTCTTCTCCAAAGTTTTTGATCGCACAAAATTGATTATTATGGATTTGAATTGCTAAATCTCCATCTTTTGTAATTTTTAGTTCTCCACTTGTTCCTTCTCCACCTTTATATTTGATTTTATCTTGGTTTGGTAATGTAATTGTTTCTCCTGCATAGTTATTTTCTGCTAGCAATAACTTTTCCCCCGCATATTGTTCTCCTGCTTTTAAGATTCCATATGCCGTATCTTTCATTGAATTTCTTTTCGCTTTTGTAATTGTTCCCATAATAAGTGGGGTTGCAATTAATGCAATCACTGCTAGTATGACAATAACTGCTAATAGTTCAATTAATGTAAATCCTTTACTTTTCATCTTTATACCTCCTCTATTCTAACTCATTTTAACATCCACCATACTCAAAGTCAAGAACGTGTAAATTTAACTGTGTAAATTCATTCTAATGATATACATTCTTTTTACTTCTAAAAAAATACTATTGAAAGCTTAATTAATTCTATAATCGATTATAGTTTTATAAACTAAATCTTAAATCATTTTAATCATATTATAATAGCATTTATCAAATCATCTATTTCTTAGCAAATTCTATTAAAAATATATTACCCTTTATTTTAAAAAATCTACACGTTTTTTATTTCGTGGTTCTATAATAAATAGTGTTGGTGAGTAATTACTGACACTATTTTTAATTAATAAAAATGAGTCATATCAGAATCCTATGA
>USRP01000009.1 GCA_900557185.1 uncultured Mycoplasmatota bacterium | reverse complement strand
GACAAATAAAAAGTACAAATTTTATCAATTAAAACTTGCACTTTTTCTCTTTCAAATCAGTATACAATTTACTTTTGAAATTCACCAAAATCATTTCTATTCTGATTGTTTTTGTGTTAAACTATTACTAGTGGTGATGGATATGGAGAAAAAAACATTAATGCCTGCAGATACTTATATTGTGACATCAAAAACCATTTTATCCAATGAGGATCATAAACTACTTACAAGTTTATATCAGCCAATTGTAGGGGCTATGTCAATTAGTCTTTATTTTAGTTTATGGTCTTATCTAGATGGAAGTGAATGTATTTCTGTAGAATGGACCCATCATCAGCTAATTGCCAATATGGGAGTAAAACTTTCTGAAATAGAAATCGCACGTAATAAGTTAGAAGCAATTGGTCTTTTAAAAACATATTTTAAAGAAGACCATATCAATCATTATATTTATCAATTATATGCTCCTTTATCAAGCAAAGAATTCTTTAGTAATCCTATTTTAAATACAACCTTACAAAATAATGTCGGAATGAAAGAATATGAGAAATTAATCGAACGTTATCAAATTCCTAAATTACCACTTCAAGAATATCAAGATATTACTTGTAAATTTAGCGATGTATTTGAAAGTATTTCTACATATCAAATCAATGAAGAAGATAATTTCAAACAAAGAGAAAAAAGACAATTAGAATTGACTTCTAAAATCGATTTAGAACACGTTCTATCGATGATTCCCGAAGATTATTTTCAAATATCAAGTGTCACAAGAGATATGAAAGACTTTATTTATAAATTATCTTTTATCTATGACTTTGATGATGAATCTCTATTACGTATTTTAATGAATTCTATCAATGAAAAGAAAATGATTGATAAAGACTTATTGAAAAATCAAGCAAGAAACTTCTATCGTTTTGAAAACCAAGGAAAAATGCCAACATTAGTATATAAAAACGAACCAGAAGCAAAACGAATGAGTCAACATGTTCCAATGAGTAAAAAAGCAAAATTAATTTATCAATTTGAAACAACAACACCGCATGATTTTCTAGCTCTCAAGTACGGTGGGATAGAACCGACAAAGCAAGACTTAATGATACTGGAATATCTGTTGGTTGATTTAAAATTAAATCCTGGTGTTGTCAATGTTTTAATTGACTATGTTTTAAAAATCAATCATAATAAATTAACAAGAGCATTCATAGAAACAATTGCTGGACAGTGGTGTAGGGAACATATCGAAACAGTAGAAGATGCGATGAATCAATGTATTAAAGAAAAAAATAGAAAAGAGAGTATTCCTAAAACAACAAAACAAGTTGTTAAAAAACCAAAATGGTTTGATGCAACACCACAAGTAGAACTAGCAACCCCAGAAGAAATGAAAGAAATGGATGAATTTTTAAAACAATTCGAATAGAGGTGATGATATGAAGACAGTCACGGAAGCAATGCCTAAAAAACAAATAAAAAACTTAGATCGTGCTTTGGATAAAGAATTTAATCAAGCACTTGAAAATCCTACTTTTCAAGAGTTAGTTTCTAAATTACAGATGGATGCGAATATTTTAAGAAGTTATACTTCTTCTTTACAAGATAGTGCGGAAGAGTATGAACATTGTAAAGAATGTAAGAGTTTACTTTCTTGTCCTAATAAAATCATGGGTCATTGTTATCTACCAATGAAGAACGGGAATGGTTTAGAATTTGGTTATAAAGCTTGTAAGAAATATAGGAGAAAACAAAAAGAAGATCAATATTTAAAAAATATGTATTTATATCACGTCAGTGATGAATTACTACATGCTTCGATGAAAGATTATAAAAAAGATCCAAAACGTATTCCTATCTTTAAATGGGAACAACAGTTTTTAAAGAAGTTTGAAAAAGATTCTCATCAAAAAGGATTATTCCTCCATGGGTCTTTTGGAAGTGGGAAAAGTTATATTTTGGCCGCTTTATTTCACGAATTAGCAAAGAAAAACTATCAATGTGCGATTATCTTTTGGCCTGAGTATTTGAATCATAATCGTGGTTTATATCCTTCTGAGTTTTCTGAAAATTTAGAAAAGATGAAGAAAGTACCACTGTTACTAATCGACGATATTGGTGCTGAAAACACAACTCCATGGGGCAGAGATGATGTATTAATGCCACTGTTACAATATCGTATGGATCATAAGCTAGCAACTTTCTTTACATCTAATTTAAACTATGAAGAATTAGAAGAACACTTTAGTATTTCTAAAAATAAAGTAGATTTGGTAAAAGCAAGAAGAATTATGGAACGTATTCGTTATTTAACAGATGAGATAGAATTAGTGAGTGACAATTTAAGAAATTAGTCACTTTTTTCAACTTTCGCATATATTAGTATAAATTGACAAATAGGGTAGTTTATGATAGAATTCTACCAAGATGGCGCATTATTCTAGTCAACTTCTTTTATTAGGAAGGCGGGGCTAAAAATCCGCTAAAGAGCACATCTGTGAAACATCTTGTGCTTGCTTCTTACGCCCAGTTTGGGGTGAGTGCTGGATGGATAAGAGAATTTGGGCGATCGTAATGGCATACGACCCCGACCCATATTTTCGTGGAGACCTAAGACTTGTCATTTGCCTATACATGATATCATTGACGGACAAATGACGACTTAGGATAGAACCTACTTTGCGGGGCAACTTGTGAGTAGTGTAGCTTGTCTTGCGTGATATTTGGGAATAAGAGAACTACTTAAAGTAACAATGGCCAACGTTACTTTACGATTGCTCTTTGAAACAAATGTTGCAAAAAAGAACTAATAATAAAAGAGTTGTTGAGGAAATCTCCTAGAGTGTTGTGTTAATATAGGATTGCAGTGTACACTCAGTGGCAATCAAGTCATATACCTGGCGACAGTATATCCAAAACTTTCAAGGGGAACCGCTATTTGGTAACGAATAGTAGTTTTGGGGGAAATCCTACTTGACCTAAGGTGCAAAGTTAACTATATTAATTGCCATTTATATTTGTAGTTAGGAGCAAAGGCTCCTTTTTTGTAGGTGAATATATGAGAAAAGAAAAAGATGATATAGCAGCATTAAAACAAGAAGATAAAAAAAGAGCGCTTAAATTAAAAGAAAAACAAAAGAAAAATAGAAAATGGATGATACAAATCTTTTTTATGGCTTTCCTTATTTCTGTCATGTTTTCTTTTGTATCAGAAACAATGATTCCTAAACTATCAACTATCTTTGGTGTTCTATTAATCCTTGTATTTATCTTATTAGGAATTATCTTTGACATGATTGGAGTAGCCGTAACAGCCAGTGATGAAGCTCCATTTCACTCTATGAGTGCGAGAAAAGTAAAAGGTGCGAATATTGCCGTTCTATTAAAAAAGAATGCAGATAAAGTAGGAAGCTTCTGTAATGATGTAATTGGAGATATTTGTGGTGTTGTATCTGGTAGTGCCGGAGCAATCATCGCTAGTTCTTTTGCCCAAACATTACATGTTTCTCCCTTTCTAATGTCGTTGCTAGTAACAGGACTCATTGCTGCTTTTACAATTGGTGGAAAAGCAATCGGAAAATCATTTGCCATTAATCAAAGTGACATGATTTTATATAAAGTTGCGAAATTCATATCTTATTTCTATCATGTAAAGAAATAACTTTTAACAATTGAAATAGAGATAGAAGTGTGTTAAAATGTAAACAGTAGGAGACTAGGTAAGGAAAGGAAGTACAGTTATGAGAAGAGACAAAAAGATAATGAATAACACCCCCTCTAAACACTGTACCAAAAATATACTAACACTCTAGAAAAGAATATAGCTGGAGAGAAGATGTACCAGTGGATAGGGAATGTAGGACTTGTGAATGTCAGTGATGTATTAAAAGCAAGTACCAATATTGCCTGTACATCAGCAACAGATGAATATAATGCAATTAAGACAGGAAAAGAAACATGTGGGTCATATTTAACATATTTTGACACCATTAATGAAGAATTAGGTGGAATCGGATACTGGACAATGAATGCGTTTTATCAATATATTCCACTAACTCGTTCTTATGATCCGAGAATTATTGGGGTTGGACGATTTTTTTCAGTTCGGATGTTGGTGGATTCGGTGATTTACATGCTTTAACTGGCGATAGTAATGGCGTCCGCCCAGTAGTCTTTCTAAAATCATCTATCCAAATCACAGCAGGAGACGGCACCAAATCAAACCCATACATAATTCAATAAACAAGTAAGTGATTACTTGTTTTTATGTGTATAATTCGGTATAATGAATGCGGTGAAGTGTATGCAGAGATATTTTGCTTTGGAGAGGATTAGAAATGAATTTACTTTAAGTAAAGAAGATTGTTTTCATATTTTACGTGTGATGAGATTAAAAGAAGATGAACAGGTGGAAATTGTTCATGATGGGAATGTTTATTTATGTACTTTAAAAGATGTAAATATTGCGGTTCGTTTTGTGATTGAAAAAATAATCGAAAGAGGAAAAGATGAACGTGGTATGATTGTTGTTGCGCCATTTTTGAAAGAGACAAAGATGAATTATATTTTACAAAAAGGAACGGAAATGGGAGCTACTGAATTTGTCTTTTTCCCTGCCCATTATGGAGTTATAAAAATGGATGAGGAAAAATTACAAAAAAGAACGACCCGTTGGAAGAAGATTGTGAAAGAAGCAAGTGAACAATCAAAAAGAACTTCTATTCCAGTGGTTCGATCAATTGCCAATCTCCAAGAATTAGAGGGGATGGAAGGTGTTAAGTTTGTGTGTAGTACACGAGAAAAGAAAGAAACTTTGAAAATGTTTTTGCAATCACAGTCTGATTGTGATACACTTGTATTAGTAATTGGTCCTGAGGGAGGACTAGATGAAGAAGAAGAAAAACAACTAAACGATATGGGATTTACAAGTGTTTCATTGGGGTCTAGAATTTTACGTGTAGAGAGTGTTCCATTATTTGTGTTAAGTTGTTTTAACTATGAATTTATGGAGTGATTGGTATGAATATAATAAATACATTTGTTCATAGTGAGTTGTTTTTTTACGCACTCATTGTTTTGTTCGTTATTGTTTTAATTATCTTTGGAGTTGTTGTATATATTGAATGTCGTAAGTTAAAAATAAGCGAGGAACAATTAGGTGTAGAACAAACAGATGCTTCGGCACCAAAAAAAGAAATAGTTGAAAAAGTAGAATCAACTCCAAAACAAGAGGAACCAATAGAAATATTACAACCACAAGAAGAAGTGATTCCTGAGACATTATCTCAAGAACCAGAACAAAAGATAGAAAATACATCTTCTTTAGAGATTGAACGTTTATTAGCTCGTATGAAAGAAGATTTAAAAAATGAAGAGACAAATCCTGAACGATTTGAAAGAGAACAAGAAGAACAGGCAATTATCAGTTATGAAGAATTAGTACAAGCGGTTAAAAATCAAGAAAATATGGATATCGATAGTCAAACACCAATTAGTAATCGCGAATTAGAAAAGCAAATTGAGAAAATGAAACAACATGAGAAAGAACAAGAAGAGAAGAAGAGTGGCTTTCATACCAGTCAGTTTATATCTCCTGTATATGGGGTTCAGAAAGAAAAGAAACAGATTCCTGATTTAAAGAAGGAATTAAATCAATTTCAACATGAATTTCAATTTGATATGGAAGATATGAATCAGCTTGAAAAGAAAGAGCCAGAGTTTTCTAAGATAGAAGAACATGTTGATTTAAATAGTAATGATGAAGTAAATAAAAATGTTGAATTTTTAGATTCTTTAAAAGAGTTTAGAAAAAATTTAGAATAGGTCATTTGACCTATTTTTAGTAAGGAGGAAATATGTCAATTGCAATATATACGTTAGGTTGTAAAGTAAATACTTATGAGTCCAATGTGATTATAGAACAATTTCAGAAGTTAGGGTATCAGCAAGTAAAGGAAAATGCAGATGTGGCAATAATTAATACGTGTAGTGTTACAAATACTGCAAGTCGTAAGTCGATTAAAATGATTCACCAAGCAATTCGCAAAAATCCAAATGCGGTGATTGTTGTCTGTGGTTGTATGAGTCAAGTTGAGACAGATGAGATTAAGAAAATCAATGGTGTTCATGTCATATTAGGTAACTGGGGTAAGAGTCAGATTCCTGATTTTGTAACTGAATATTTAGAGAAAAAAGAACAGATTATTTCTTTGAAACCATTAGAAAAAGTTCAATTTGAATGTATGCAGTTAGAGAATTTTAATCGTACGAGAGCTTTTATTAAAATTCAAGATGGTTGTGAGAATTTCTGTAGTTATTGTATTATTCCATATGCTAGAGGACACGTCAGAAGTAGAAGTAAAGAAGATATTATCAAGGAAGCAAAAAGTTTGATTCAAAATGGTCATCATGAGATTGTTTTAACGGGAATTCATACGGGACATTATGGAAGTGATTTAGAAGATTATCATTTTAGTGATTTATTATATGATTTATTACAAATTGAAGGATTAGAACGTCTACGTATTTCTTCAATTGAAATGAATGAGATTACGGATGAAGTGATTGAACTTATGAAACAGTATCCTGTTTTAGTAGATCATATGCATATTCCATTGCAAAGTGGATGCGATAAAATTTTAAAATTGATGCATCGTAAGTATGATTTAAAAGAATTTGAACAAAAGTTAAAAGATATTCGTGCAGTTCGTCCGGAAATATCTATTACGACAGATGTGATTGTTGGTTTTCCTACAGAGACAGAAGAAGATTTTTTGGAAACTATAGAAACAGTTCAGAAATTTCAATTTTCTAAGATTCATGTCTTTCCATATTCTCGTCGTAAAGGAACGGTTGCTGATGAGATGGATGGACAGATTGATGAAAGGATTAAGAAAGAAAGAACGAGACGTTTGATTGCTGTTTCTGAAACATTAGAGAAAACATATCGTGAAAAGTTCTTAAATCGTGTTGTGACGGTAATTCCTGAAACATATAAAGATGGTATGTTAGTTGGCCATACGGGTAATTATTTACTTGTGAAAGTACCTGGTGATGAAAGTTTCTTACATCAGACGATTACAGTAAAATTAGTAGGTGAAGAAGGAATGTATATGATGGGAACTTTTGTATCTTCTTTGTCAGAAAGTTCTATTTTATGTTAAAATAAAGAAGAAGAGGGGATGACTATGAAATTTAGTGTGATTGTAACTGTTGATCCAAATAGACAGACAGTAAAAAAATTATTAGATACGTTAAAAGTACAGACTTATACTAATTATGAAGTAATTCTTGTAGTCGATGATCAAGCGACAGCTATGCATCAATTGATTACACCATATTTAACAGATCCACGTTTTCGTATGGTATTAAAGACATATCGTGGAGTAGCTGCAGCTCGTAATTTTGGAATGGAAAATAGTTCTGGAGATTATATTCTATTTTGCGATGATGATGATTATGTCGATGCAGACTTCTTAGAACAATTATCTGTTGCGGTAACAGATAATCCGGGAATTGATATGGTGAAATATCAACCACAGTTAGTCGATATGAATGGTCAAGTACTTCGTCGTGTATTTGATACTGCCTTCTCAAAATTATCAGCATTAGAAGCATTCCATATATTAATCCAAGGGGATTATGTTGAACCAGCTGTTTTATATGCTTATCGTGTAGACTTTTTAAAGGAACAAAAACTATTATTCCAAGAAGGAAAAAGTGAATGTGATTTTGGATTTGTTCCACTTGCTTTGGTATACGCGAAAGCAATTATGAGTTTAACTTATGCTGGATTTTACTTTACGAAGAGAAATCGTAGACAAATTGTAGCGGGTTCAGAAAAAGCAACACGTATTGTATATGATACATTGTTTCAATATGATTATATGATGAAAAAGGTAGAGACAGATGAAACGATTTCTGATGCTTTAAAGAAAACATTTTTCGATTATATCTCTTACAATGTTATCTTAAAAGGGACATTTCTTCCTGATGATGCGATTCCTGCTTATACATTAGAGTTAAATAAAAGAAGTGTAACAAAATATTTAAATGCCAATACGATTTCAAAATTTATTACAAAAATGAAAATTGAACGAGATATGGATGCGTTTATTAAAAAGAATAAGACAAAAAAATAGGTGATAGTATGTTTGTTTCCATTGTAGTTTTATGTAATAGTGAGCGTGTGAATGAGTTGCAAAAGCGATTAGATGAGATTTTGAAGCGAGCTTCATTTTCTTATGAATTGATTTTTGTATTTCGTTCTCGTTCTATTTACTTAGAGAAACGCCCACAACATGATGCTAAATTTGTATGTGTTCAAAATTTTTGGGGGACTAGAAAACAAGTTCAAAAAGTACTGGATGAAATTCACGGAGATTATGTTGCTGTCTTATCTCCAGATGTTAAAAATTGTCCTTATTACATGGTTGATAGTTTACAATTGATGGAAACAAATTCGTATGATATGGTAACGATGATAGATGAAGTATTACCTTATTCTTCTTTCCAAAAATTAATGATGAGAATAAAACATGTTCTATCGCCAATGAAGTTATTTTATGTTTGTAAGAAAAGTGTATTAGAAAAGAAAGTACTAAAAAAAGATCTATCTAGCTGTACTATTTATTATTTACCTTATGAAATTGAAGAATAAAGAAGATTGTCAGTAATTCATATTGACATTCTTTTTTTTATACGTTATACTTTAGATAGTAGTAATCATTACTACTTATGAGGTGATGACATGCGCTATTCCAAACAGAGAGAAACCATATTAAATGTCGTAAATCATAGTAGTGAGCATCCTACTGCAGAAATGGTTTATCAGGAAGTTAGAAAAGAGATTCCCAACATCAGTTTAGGAACGGTATATCGTAATTTGAATGCTTTAGCAGACGCATCACAAATTAAGAGAATCAGTATTCCAAAAGATGTGGATCACTATGACCATCGTCATGATGAACATTATCATTTTTGCTGTACAGAATGTCACCAGTTACACGATTTACCTGGATCTACGATTCACCAATTAATTCAACAGTTAGAAGAAGAGGAAATGGTAAAGATTATGGATTATGAAGTTCTCTTTTATGGGATTTGCTCCAAATGTCTAAAAGGAAAGGAAGAGAGTTATGGAATTAAAAGGAAGTAAAACAGAACAAAATTTAATGACTGCATTTGCAGGAGAAAGTCAAGCAAGAAATAAATATACTTATTTCGCTTCAAAAGCTAAAAAAGAAGGGTTTCAACAAATTGCTGCTATTTTTGAAGAAACTGCTAACAATGAAAAAGAACATGCAAAAATGTGGTTTAAATTATTAGAAGGTGGAGAAATTAAATCTACTGCTGAAAACTTATTAGCTGCAGCAGAAGGTGAAAACTACGAATGGACTGATATGTATAAAAATATGGCAAAAGATGCTAGAGAAGAAGGATTTGATCATATCGCATATCTATTCGAAGAAGTTGCTAAAATTGAAGAACACCACGAAAATAGATATCGTGCATTACTTGAAAATGTAAAAGAAGAAAGAGTATTTAAAAAAGACGGAGAACAAATGTGGATTTGTAGAAATTGTGGACATGTTCATTTCGGTTCTGAAGCACCAGAAGTATGTCCAGTATGTGCACATCCAAAAGCATATTTTGAATTAAGATGCGAAAATTATTAAGAGATTATTACTTTTAATAGGAGAAAAACATGGTAAAGTTTTATTATGATAAAGAAAATGACGTTATTTTACATTCATTGAATGCAAAAGAATGTCTACAATTAGTAGAATTAGTTCCTAATACTACAGAAGCTGCCGTAGAAAAACATATTCCAATGGTAACAGCTTTAGAAAATGGAACAGAAATTCAAGTAGGAAGTACATTACATCCTTCTTTAGAAGAACATTATATCGAATGGATTTATGTAGAATTAAAGAAGGGTGGATTAGAAATTCCATTTGCTTGGCATGAAGAACCAAAAGTAGTTATTCCATTTGCCAAAGAAGAGATTGTAGCTGTTTACAGTTATTGTAATTTACACGGTTTATGGAAATTAGAAGATTTGTCTTAGTTATATTCTAGACAAATCTTTTTTTTCGTGCTAACATTTTTATAGATAATAGGTGATAAAATGAAAGATGAAAACAATCAAAATTTATTTGAAACAGTATTTCAAGGGGTAGAACCACCCAAAGATACAAATATGATAGATGAATCAGTAAATTCTTTAAATGGACAGATGACGACTCCTACACCAGAGGCACCAGTGACAACGGAGCCTGTAGCACAATCTGTATCTCAGACAGTAGCAACACCACAAGTCAATGGAATGGAACAACCAACTGTTATGAATTCATCTCCTAATCCAGTACCAGTACAAGAGACTGTTCCACCAGTAGAACAAGCAACACCTACGAATCCAGCGGTATTACAATCAGAGAATGTAGTACAGTCAAATGTTTCTGAGTCAGTATCTACAGAAACACCATCTACTCCACAACCAGAACCTGTTGCAACACCATCTCCAACTAATTCTGTTGATGATAAAAAATTAAATCCATTAGTTCGTCTTGTTGTTTATTTATTATTAATCGTAGCGGTTTTGTTTTCTCTTTATAATTTAGTAGTAGTACCAATTATGAAAACAGCTGCAGAAAAAGATATAGAGAATAAACGATTAAAGAAAGTGGAAGATTATTTGAAAGATGTGGAAGTTAGTTTCCAAGCAAATTCAGATTTACAAGAGATGGAAACATGTGAAATTGTTTCTTCTGGAGAATACTGTACAACGGATGAAGATGTGATTGATGAAAGTAGAGCTTTAAAGATACAATCAAAACAAACCGTAGAAGGGGGAATGTTGTTCTTTAAAGATGGTATGGTCTATAGTGGATATGTTTATTTAGAAGGACATACATACAGCATTCAAGATGGAGTTGTAAAAGAGAAAGTAATTGAAGAAACTCCTGAGGAAGAAGAAAAATAAAAGAGACTCCGTAATGGAATCTCTTTTTTGTATTATAAGAAAGTATGTATTTTATAACATAATGTTTTCCATAAGTTTTGTTTTGGTGTTTCAATTTTTTCTGGTTCATCAAAAATTGAAATCGCATGTTCTTTTAAGAACTTCTTTTCTTGTAGATTGAAGTCATTTCCAAATACATAAGCACCACGTTTTAATTGACAAGTTCTCTTTTCTTTAATGTACTCATCACATGTTTCAGCTTCTGTTTTCTCATATACAGGTGCGATTAAGTGCGTATCAGGTACGACTACAATATCTAATAACTGTAAGCCTAATTTCATTTTGTATAAAATATTGGCCATATTTTTTTCAATATAAATAGATAACTTCTCATTCATGTTAGACATTGTTTTGAAAAAACTTTTTGTTAATTTATTTAAAACAATTGTTTTTCCAAGTTGTTCTAGATGTAAGTATAAATCGAAGAATTGATTTACTTCTTCTACATGAACCTCTTTTTGTTTCTTTAAAGTAGAAAGATAATTCTTAACATCACTTTCTAATACATTTGATTTTAAAGTCTGCTCAGTTTCCATATTTCTCTCCTTTTTTTGTGAAACGACTCATATTATACCACATATTTTTATCATGTTCAAATTTTTTGACATCATACATGTCAAGTAATGTTTTTTAAGAAATAGGCGATAATAAAATTGGTGATATATATGAATGTATTATATACGGGAGCAGCAAGTGGGATTGCTAGAGAAGTACTATTGTATTTAAAAGAAGATGAACACATTGTGTGGTATTTAACAGTTCATAACAACGAACAATTGAAACGAGTAAAGAAACTTTATGAACATTGTCCTCGTGTGATTGTAATGAAATTAGATATTACAAAAGAAGAAGATTATCACCAATTGGATGGGGTAGATATAGATGTAGTGATTCACAATGCTGCTATTGGTTATGGTGGTAGTTTATTTGAAATACCTATTCCTAAAATAAAAGAAAATTATGATACCAATGTTTTTGGAACCTTACAATTAACACAATATTTATTTTTAAAGTTTCAAAAACAGAGACATGGACGGATTATTTTTATGGCATCTTTAGCTGGTATTATGCCTCTTTCTTTTATTGGCAGTTATGCTTCCAGTAAAGCGAGTTTGATTATGATTGCTAGAATTTTAAAGAATGAAGCAAAAATGTTAGATTTCCCATTGGATGTGATAATTGTAGAACCTGGACTCTATCATACAGGTTTTAATCAATTATTATTTGAAAGTAAAGATGAATATATGAAGAACCGGGCATTTTTAGAACAACGAGATCAAATTGATAAGAAAGAAAAGTTATTATTACGTTTTTTAGAAAAAAGAAATATGAAATCAATTGTAAGACAAATTTCTCGAGCGATTTATGATCCGTATCCGTTTTCTATCTATCGCGCTCCCTTATTGCAGAGTATTGGTGCTAAGATATATCAAATTTTATTTTGGTAATTGCATTTTTGATTTTGTTTCGTTATACTAAAAGAGAAGGTAGATGATATCATGAAAAAAATAGGAGTATTTATATTAGGTTGTTTCTTGTTATTAGTGACAGGTTGTCAAAAGCAGGAAGAACGTGTGATGTACGAGTGTAGTTTATGGGGGAGTTTAGAGTTTTATGATGCTTCTTATATCACCGAGATTTACAGTAAGGATCAAAAAAACATTTCTAAAATCCATATTACGAATTCTTATAGTGCGAGATGGGATGATGTAGATACGTCGAGTTTAGTAGGACAACTAGAAGCAGAGAAGACAAGTATGTATGATACTTATGAACAAATTAGTTATGAAATCCATCAATTTGGTAATAATATTACTGCGGAGCAGTATTTAACTTTGACAGAAAAGAATTTAAAGCGTTTAGAACAAGATGCACAATATCAACAAATGATTCATGATCATAAACTTTCCATGGATGATTATGTCAATTGGTTGACAAATCAAAATTATCAATGTCAAAAGATAAATAGTTGATTGACAATCTGTTTGGATATGATAGAATTGTTATAGTAAAAATAGGAGGGAGTAGAAAGTTATGGAAAAAAAGAATTATGTTATTATTGCATTAGTATGTGCCATTGCAGTTATGGCAGTGGGTTATTCATTACTTGCGCAAACATTAACAATCAATGGTACTGCTACTATTTCTAGTAACTGGAATGTAGCAATTACTGGAATTACTGAAGGAGATAATCAAGGTACAACAGCTACGAATACAACTCCAGCAGGTTATACAGGTACTTCAGCTACGTTTAATGTAGAACTTGTAAAACCTGGAGATAAAATGGTTTACGATATTACAGTAACGAACTCAGGTACATTAAATGCAAAATTAACAGGTTTAACTGTAAATCCATCTGTTGAAGCAGAATCAGGTATTTATTATAAAGTAACTGGTGTAACACAAGATGTTACAACACTAGATGCTAGTGAAACAAATACCGTTACTGTAGAAGTAGGATGGGTTGCTGGAGATACGTCAACTCCAACAGAAAAAACTGTTCCATTGACAGTAAACTTAGTTTATACACAATATTAGAAAGAAGGAGAATTTAAATAATGGAAACAAAAGGAAGAAATATCATTATAGGTACTTTACTTGCTGCTGTAGCAATTATGGCAGTAGGTTATGCAGCATTAGCTCAAACATTACAAATTAATGGTACTGCTACTATTTCTAGTAACTGGAATGTAGCAATTACTGCAATTACTAAAGGTACTCCAACAGGTAGTGCTACAAATAAGAAACCAGCAGGCTATACGGGTACTTCAGCCACATTTGATGTGAATCTTGTAAAACCTGGAGATAAGATGGTTTACCAAGTTACAGTTACAAACTCTGGAACTTTAAATGCAAAATTGACAGGTCTTACTGTAACTCCAAATGATCCAGGGGCAAAAGGAATCTATTATAAAGTTACTGGTGTTGAGCAAAATGTAACAACACTTGATGCTGGTCAAACAAATACTGTTACTGTAGAAGTAGGATGGAATGCTGCTGATACAACTATGCCAGCACAAAAAACACAAGAACTTACAGTTAATTTAACTTATACACAATATTAATAATATAAAGGAGAAAAAATATGGATTCAAATAAAGGTAGAAATATTGTCATTGGAGCTTTACTTGCTGCTGTTGCAATTATGGCAGTAGGTTATGCGGCATTGGCTCAAACATTAACAATTAGTGGTACTGCAAGTATTTCAAGTACTTGGAATGTAGCAATCACTAATATTACTAAAGGAGAAGCTACTGGTAATGCTACAAATGCGGCAGGAAGTCCAACACATAATGGAACTTCTGCAACATTCAATGTGAATCTTGTAAAACCTGGAGATAAAATGGTTTATGAGATTACTGTTCACAATGGTGGATCATTAAATGCAAGATTAACTGGTCTTACTGTAACTCCAAATGATACAGCAGCAACTGGTATTTATTATAAAGTAACTGGTGTTACAGTTAATACAACAACATTAAATGCAGGAGCAGACAACACAATTACTGTAGAAGTAGGATGGGTTGCTACTGATACAACTATGCCAACACAAAAAACACAACCACTTACAGTTAATTTAACTTATACACAAGCATAAAAGGAGAATACAGGGGAAGGCAACCTGCCTTTTTCCTTATCAAGAGGTGAAGATAAGGAAGGTAATATATGAAAAAAATAAATAATAAAATATGGGTAGTTTATGGAATTCTAATCGTATATTTATTCTTACTTATCTTATTCCCACCCATATTTAAAGAAAGCATATATACAAAATTAATTCAACAGATTTTATGGTTTGGACTTGCTTTTTATTGCTACTATGCATCTGATAAGGAATCCTTTCGAAATCGAGATAAAACAGGTAAGATACAGATTGTAATTATCTTTACGATTATATATCTGATGGTATACTTTGTTTTAGGATTACTTTTCGGTTATAAGAGAAGTCCATATGCACATACCTTTTCAGCAATATTGACAAATATTTGGGTATTTATTCCTGTTATCTTTTTTCAGGAATATATCCGTGCTGTATTGGTACGCTTTACGAAAAGAAATGAAACACTGTTAGTAATCATTTTCTTATTGTTTAGTTTGATTGAATTAAATTATGGTTCAATGGGTGCATCTTTTGCAACAAGAGAATCAGCATTTAAATATATTTCATCGACATTGTTACCGACATTGACAAAAAATGCTTTATTTACGTATTTCGCGTTAGTATGTGATTACTGGCCGAGTATCATTTTTAGAACAGCTGTTATGGCTATGAATATATTATTACCAATCTTTCCTGATCTAGATTGGTTTGTTACAGGGCTTTTAGAATTATCTACTTATGTAATTATGTTTATCAGTGTTAATTACATGAATGATTTATCAAAGCGTGTAACTGTAAGGACATCTAGAAGAGCACAGCGAACGTCAAATCCAAAAGTAACAATACCGCTTTTAGTAGTATTACTTATCTTTGTATGTTTCGTTGCTGGTTTCTTTACTTATCGTCCGATTGCTATTGTGTCAGACAGTATGGTTCCAAAATTTGCTCGTGGAGATGCAGTCGTTGTAAAAAAATTGTCTAACAAAGAGAAAAAATCTTTAAAGAAAAATGATATTATCCAATATTCATTAGATGGTAGAACGATTGTCCATCGTATTCATAAAAAAATAAAAGATGAAAATGGAAACATTACATATCAGACTAAAGGAGATAATAATAATGCTCCAGATGATAAATTAGTTACTTTAAAACAGGTAAAAGGAAAAGTAACATTTGTTGTTCCTTATGCCGGTTGGCCATCTGTTTTAATTTATGATTTCTTAAAGGAATAGGTGAGAAAATGAAAGATAAAAAGGGACGTATTGCAGAAGTATTAAATACTAGACTTATGCGTATTTTATTGATACTTCTTGCACTAATACTTTTATTTATATCTTTGAAAATGGGAATTGATTCTCTTTCATGGAAGAGTAAAAGAAATACAGATAATGTACTTTATTCATACAATATTAAGAAAGGGTATTCTTATGCAGCAAATTTAACTCCAAATGAATTTATTGATGAGAACCCACAAGGTATGAATCAATTATATATATCAAAGTTAATTAATAATTTTGATGTTGTGATGAATTATTCTTATTCAGCAAGTAAACCATTAAACTTAAAATACCAATATAAGATTGTTTCATCTATTGTCGGAGAATATCATAATACTCCAGATGGTGAAAAAGCAGAAGTATGGGTAAAAGAGTTTCCTGTGACAAATCCTGTTGAAAAGACAGTAAACGATAGTAATTCATTCAATATCCAAGAGAAATTTACAGTTGATTTTCACTACTATGATAATTACGTAAAAGAATTTATGAGACAAATCGGTGTTACGATTGATGCTTATTTAAAATTAGAATTACAAGTAACGACTGATGGAGAATTAAAAGATAACATGAATACACTTCATGATACACAAACAGTTACTATGAAGATTCCACTAAATGAAGATGTATTTGCTATCTCAGGTGATAGTAACAAGAATGTAAATAAAAATATTTCAGGTATTGATACTTATGTTGAGAAAGTAAATCCAGGAAAATTAGTTGTATGTGTTATCATGTTTGTAATTTCAGTCTCTATTTTAATTTATGTATTACGTAACTTATTTAGAGGTGTTAAGAAAGATGAATATCAAAGTCAAAAAGATAAGATTTTAAAAGAATATGGAGATATCATTGTTGAGACAACAAGTCCTGTTAACTTCAGTGAATATCAAATTGTTCAAGTTAAAAACTTCAATGAGATGATTGATCTAGAAGAAGAATTACATGTTCCAATTCTTTACTTCGAACCAGCAATTGGAGAAGAGTCTTGGTTTATGTTAATTCATGACAAGATACTTTATAAATATGTATTAAAACAAGGTAATGAATAATGCCTTGTTTTTTTGTATATTGATAACTTTGGAAAATGTTTGAAATATGATATACATTGTGATACAATAGTAATATAAAGTACGGAGGTATGAATATGAATAAAAAAGCGGGTAAGAATACCGTCATTGGATTTTTGGTTGTTGCGATTTTAATTATGGCAGCCGGTTATGCTCTTTTGAGTTCTCAATTGAAGATTACTGGAACAGCAGGTGTTACAAGTAGTTGGGATGTTTCAATTACTGCGATTACAGAAGGTACTGCAATTGGTAGTGCAATTAATAGAACTCCAGCAACTTCCAATGGTACGACTGCTACATTTGATGTAGAGCTACAAAAACCAGGAGATAGTATGACTTATGATATTACAATTTCTAATAAAGGGTCATTAAATGCTGTCTTAGATTCTATTGTTGTTACACCAGGTGAAGGTGGTAGTGAAGCGATTACATATTCAGTAACGGGAGTAGCAAAAGGGACAAAATTAGATGTTGATACAACAAATACTGTAACAGTTAAAGTAGAATGGGACGATAGTCTTTCTTCTATGCCAGAAGTAACAACAAAAACATTAACTGTAACATTAAATTATGTTCAACAAGATTAAGGCTTTATTTGGCCTTTTTTGTTTGTTATGATATAATAATCCTTGGATAGGAGAGTCGTTATGGGAAAGAAAATGATTTTAGCAACCACACTTTTAGTTGCACTTCCAGCCACTCATGTAAATGCTTTAGAAGAAAAAGCAGTGGTAAATGAGATACCAGAAACACCGATTCAACAGCCTCAAGAGTCAGAAATAATAGAAACACCTTCTGATGATATTCAAACACCAACTACTGGTCCAGGAGAGGGAAGTGGTAATGATCAGATAGTAGATGAACAACCATCTCAGACACCTATTATTTCTGTAATTTTAAGAGGATTTCAAACAATTGATGGAGCAACTTATTATTTTGATGAATTTGGAAATAAAGTCACTGGATTACAACACATAGATGGTCTTACATATTATTTTGAAGCTGATGGAAGATTATTTCACAATGGTTTTAAAGTACTAAATGGGAATACTTATTTCTTCAGTCGTGTCGATGGAAGAATGAGAACTGGTATGTTTGAAGTAGATACTCCCCTGAATGTATATTACTTTGATGAAACAACAGGAATTATGCAAACAGGATTACATAAAATAGGAGATTATACTTATTATTTTGAAAGTAATGGAAAGTTGTTTCACAATGGAGTAAAGGATATAGGTGGTAAGAAATACTTCTTTAGTAGAGTAGATGGACGTATGCGTTATGGACTATTTGAAGTAGATACGAAAAATAATTATTATTACTTCGATGAAACAACGGGAGAAATGATTACAGGATTACAAAAGATCGGAGATCGATATTATTACTTTGAAGAGAATGGTCCATTATATCGTGGTGGATTTAAAGTATTAAATGGAAAAACTTATTTCTTTAGTCGTGTTGATGGAAATATGAGAACTGGTATGTTTGAAGTAGATAGCCCATCTAATGTATATTACTTTGATGAGATAACTGGAGAGATGCAGACCGGAGTCCATAAAATCGGGGAATTTACTTACTATTTTGAGCCAAATGGAAGAAGATTCCAAAATGGAGTAAAAGAAGTGAATGGTAAGAAATATTTCTTTAGTAGAGTAGATGGACGTATGCGTTATGGACTATTTGAAGTAGATACTCCCCTGAATGTATATTACTTTGATGAAACAACGGGAGAAATGATGACTGGATTACAAAAAATCGGAGATAAATACTATTACTTTGAAGAAAATGGCCCATTATATCGAGGTGGCTTTAAAGTGATTGATGGCAAAACTTACTTCTTTAGTCGTGTCGATGGGAATCGTCGTACGGGAATGTTTGACATCGATGGTGTTTATTACTATTTTGATGAAACAACTGCTGAGATGCAAACTGGATATCAAGTGATTCATGGAATTACATATTATTTCAATGAAGATGGTTCTTTATATAATGGTTTTTATACGGTAAATGGTAATAAATATTACATGCAACCAGATGGTACCAGAGCTGTTGGATGGCATGTGATTCAAGGTGTTAAATACTATTTTAATGCCAATGGTATGTTGATTGCTAGTAATGCGAAATTTATTATCGATGTATCTAGTTGGCAAGGTGTGATTGATTGGGATGCCGTGAAAGCGGAAGGAAAAGTCGATGGTGTTATTTTACGTATGGCTATTAACGATGTATTAGTAGATACACAATTTGAACGTAATTTAAGAGAATTACAACGTTTAGGAATTCCATTTGGAGTATATCTATATAGTTATGCAGAAAATGGAACAGAAGCAAAGATGGAAGCAGATTGGATGGTAACACTATTAAGAAGATATAATATTCATCCTGCTTTAGGAATTTACTTTGATATCGAAGAATGGACTCATTTAACTCCAAGTGACTTTGATGCTATTATTCCAACATTTATCAACACAGTAAAACAGGCTGGATATTCCAATGTTGGAATTTATGCTTCTAAAAACTATATTAATACTTATTTTAGCGATGCTGTAAAACCATATGTTACTTGGGTAGCACAATATTACTATCACTGTAATTATCAAGGTAGTTATCAAATGTGGCAATATGGGGGAGGAAATGAAGGAGAATTTGTCGCTGGTATTAATGGTAGAGTAGATTCCAATGTATGGAGCGACTCTTTTGAAAAAATAGTCTTATAAAAAAAGTAGCAGATCATTCTGCTACTTTTTGTGTTGTCTTTGATATTGTTTTCGTAATGTTTTGGCTTCTTGTTTTGTCATTGGAATCTCTTGAATACTTGATTCATCTAAATAGGTAATATAGTATTGTAATAATCCACCATTACTTTTATGGAAAGCATCGAAAAAGGCATCGTATGCTTCTTCCTTGGTGTTTGGTAAATCATGACTTTCCAAGTAAACCCATCTTTTTAAACGATTTTGATAAAGTTTTACATGTGGTTCTACGACATATGTATCTATCATACCATCATGATACTCTAAAGACATTACGTTTCCTTCATAATATTGTTTCATATTTCTCTCCTTTGTTCTACTATTATACCGAAAAAAAGAAGATTTGTATAGAAATATGCAAAAAAAGTATTGTCAAAATAACAGGATTTTGTTATAATTAATTCGTTGACTGAAATGGCGATGTAGCTCAGCTGGCTAGAGCGTCTGGTTCATACCCAGAAGGTCGGGGGTTCGATCCCCTCCGTCGCTACCACTAAGCATAGAAAACTAGATTCAAACCGTCTAGTTTTTTTGTTTGAATTTTACATAACATATTACTTTTTTAAATTTAATCATAGGTGATACTATATTTAAATAAAAAATGTTAATAAAATTAGCAAAATTGTAAAACTGAGTTGATAGAAAAAAGTTAATAAAAGTTATATACTTAATTTGGAGGTGGGAATATGAGTTTAGGAAAACATTTATTTGAAGCTCGAAAGAAAGCCGGGCTATCACAGGAGATGGTAGCGGAAAAATTAGGAGTGAGTAGGCAGACAATATCAAAATGGGAAACAGATGAGACAGTTCCAGACATTTATCAGTCTAAAAAATTAGCAATTCTTTATCAATTATCATTGGATGAATTAATTTCTTTTGATGTAACACGCCATCAAATTGAAACAGTGATTCAAAATTCTGATGAAAAAAAAGAAGATAAAATCAATTGGACACAGACTTGGGGAAAGAAATATCCCATTTTAGTCAGATATCAAAGTGAAGTAGATATTTCTAAATATGCCAAAGAGATTCGTAGATTATTGAATGAATTACAACAACAATATCACTATAGTGAGTTAGAGGCAATGCTTGTATTGAAAGATATTTTATATCATGAATGGAAAGATCATAAACGTTCTTAAAGTCAAAATACTTATTTGGCTTTTTTTGTTGTATAATACTATTATAGATAGGAGAATTATATATGTTAGAAGGAATTCAAGTGTTATGCCATAGTAGTATTCGTATGAAAAGAGATATGACGATTTATTTTGATCCTTTCCAAATCAATCATAATGACAATGATGCAGATATTATCTTGATTACTCATGATCATTATGATCATTATTCAGAAGAAGATATTGATCGGGTAGTAAAAAAGGATACGATTATTGTTGCTCCAATGGATTTAAAAGAAAAGTTATTAAATCATGGTTTTCAGATAGAACAGATTGTTCTGGTGGAACCAAATCAAACTTATCAAGTAAAAGGAATCGAGGTGCATACGATTCCTGCTTATAATACGAATAAAGCCTTTCATAAGAAAGAATATGGTTGGGTTGGATATCTTGTCACAGTGGATGGAATTACTTATTACGTGGCAGGAGATACAGATATTACAGAAGAAAATCTACAAGTGAAATGTGATGTTGCATTCTTACCAGTAGGTGGTACTTATACGATGACTTATGGAGAAGCTGCTAGTCTTGTCAATCAGATTCATCCGAAGATTGCCATTCCAATTCACTATGGTAGTATTGTTGGAACAAAAGAAGATGGGAAGAAGTTCTCTGAGTTATTAGATTCTGATATTTTATGTAAAGTGTTTATCTCATAAAACAAAGATTATCAGTGATGATAATCTTTTTTATGTAAAGTTTTACCAAACATCAAAAAACTATTTAAACGAACAAACGTTTGTGATAAAATGATAATGGTGGTAGAAATGGAACATGTATATGTGTGTATTGATTTAAAAAGTTTTTATGCATCAGTAGAGTGTATTGAAAGAGGACTAGATCCACTCACAACCAATTTAGTTGTTGCCGATTCCTCTAGAACAGAAAAGACCATTTGTTTAGCGATTAGTCCTTCTTTAAAACAATATGGGATTGGTGGTAGGGCACGATTATTTGAAGTTGTTCAAAAAGTAAGAGAAATTAATTACCAACGTAAAAGAGAAAATAATTATCGTTCTTTTACTGGTAAATCATGGAATGATTTAGAACTAAAACAAAACTCAAGAAAAGAACTAGATTTTATCATTGCACCACCTAGGATGGCTTATTATATGAATTATTCTACTAAAATTTATAATATTTATTTAAAACATATCGCTCCAGAAGATATTTTCGTGTATTCCATTGATGAAGTTTTTTGCGATATCACAAATTATTTGAAATACGATTCACTGACACCAAGAGAATTTGTAACGAATCTCATCAAAGAAGTATATGAAGAAACAGGGATTACCGCAACTGCTGGGATTGGTACGAATCTTTTTCTAGCTAAGGTAGCAATGGATGTCGTTGCGAAACATCAAAAAGCCAATGCTTATGGTGTTCGTATTGCAGAGTTAGATGAAATGACTTATCGGAAAGAACTATGGCATCATCAACCGATTACGGATATTTGGAGAGTTGGAAGAGGGATTGCTAAGAAATTGGAACAATACAACATCTATACAATGGGAGATATCGCAAGATGTTCTATCGAAAATGAGGATTTATTATATCGTCTATTTGGAGTTAACGCAGAAATTTTGATAGACCATGCTTGGGGCTATGAACCTTGTACGATGAAGGCCATAAAAAATTATCAACCAACATCGCAAAGTATTCACTCTGGCCAAGTACTATCATGTCCATATAACTATGAGAAAACAAAGTTAATCGTCCGTGAAATGGCTGATTTACTAGCACTTGATTTAGTTTCTAAAAAATTAGTTACAGACCAATTAACACTAACGATTGGTTATGATGTTCAAAATATCACGGACCGTAATATTCCCTATGATGGAGAAGTCGTAACAGATATGTATGGTAGGAAAATTCCCAAACATGCTCATGGAACGATTCATCTAAATCATAAGACTTCTTCTTCCAAAGAAATTATGAAAGCAATGACAACACTGTATCATCGGATTACCAATCGTCATTTACTGGTCAAAAGAATTAATATGAGTGCGGTTCATGTTACAAATGAATCATTAGAAAGTAAAAAAACACATTATGAACAGTTAGAATTATTCACTAGTACCGAAGAACAAAGTCAAAAAATTGACAATCAGAGAAAAGAAGAACAAGAAGAAAGGGGATTACAAGAAGTGTTGTTAAATGTCAAAGAAAAATATGGGAAAAACGCGATTTTAAAGGGAATGAATTTAAAAGAAGGAGCAACTACCAGAGAGAGAAATATGCAGATAGGTGGTCATCATGCCTAATTATGAAGATATCATCCACTTACCACATCATGTATCTAAAAAAAGACCACAGATGCCTTTATCACAAAGAGCAGCGATATTTGCTCCCTTTTCTGCACTGACTGGATACGAGGATCAAATAAAAGAGACGGATAGAATTACAACGAGAAGAATAGAACTAACAGAAGAAGAAAAAGAAATCTTAAATCGTAAATTGCAGATGATTCAAATTTGTGGAAAGAAAAATCCTAATGTCAAAATCACTTATTTTGTTCCCGATGGAAAGAAAAGTGGGGGAGCTTATAGGACAGTCATTGGTAGAATCAAAAAGATGGATGAGCATTTGAAAGAAATTGTTTTAACAAGTCGACAAAAAATTTCTATCAATGAGATGCTTGATGTTATGATTGTAGAATCGAATTAGGAAAACGTCTTTCGGTTTGAACTTGTCATATCACATGTTTTGTGACAATATATCTAATAGTGTTAGATAAAATACAAGGTGGTAAACATGGATGTAGAAAACATGACAGAAATGCTTTTCCAACAAATCAAAGAGGGAACTTCAACCCCAATATCAGAGTTACTAGATGAATTTAACTGTGGTGAAATCGGTGTGTTAAGTACGCTAGCATTTGACCAAAATCCAGTAACGGCTGGAGAATTAAGTGAAAAACTAAATGTCACCACAGCGCGTATTGCTCGTATTTTAAATTCTCTAGAAAGTAAACAATATATTAAACGAAAGAACGATCGTACTGACCGCCGAAAAACATTCGTGACGATTACGAAGAAAGGAAAAGAACTCGCTGATTCTACGAAAAAAGAGATCATGGATAAAATTGTACAAGTGATACAGGAAGTTGGATACAATGAAATTCAAACCTATATCTCCATTGTTCTCAAAGTTAGATCCGTGTTAAATAATCAAGATACCATATCAAAAAGGAGAGATGCTCGTGTTGAAACTGAAAAAAATCAGTAAAGTTCGTACAGCATATGAACAAATTTTAATCGATATTAGAAATCATTGTTTTGAAAAGAACTATTTTATTTTCCCACAAGCCAATCGTATTACGAAATGGATTGAAACCACTTACCATGATGAACCAGAATTCTTATGGAAAAAATATCCAGGGTATGGAATATTTAGAAATCAAAAGAATGGTAAATGGTATGGAGCAATTATGAATATTGATTTTAGTAAATTAGATTCTAAAAAAACAGGGGAAGTAGAAATCATAGATTTAAAACTAGAAGAAGAGAAAGTAAAGTGTTATCTAAAAGAAAATGGCTTTTATCCCGCATATCATATGAATAAGAAAAATTGGATTACTGTTTTATTAGATGGAACTGTAGCGGATGAGAAAATGATTTCTTTGATTGAAGAAAGCTATTTGAACACAGGGAGAACAAGACAGACTGGGTAAAAAGGTTATATCAGAACTAGAAAATCATCTGGTTTTTTTCTTTCACTTTATAGTATAATATGTTTAGAGTGGAGGGGGATACATGAAAATTGTATTGTTAGAAAATTTAGGTGTTACTGAATCTTATTTAGAACAACAAAAAAACAAATTAGAAGAAATGGGCCATCAATTTCTATCTTATGAGAAAACAGATGACCAAAACTTATTAATCGAAAGAACGAAAGATGCCGATGTAATCATGCTTGCAAATATGCCACTTTCCAAAGAAGTGGTAGACCAAGCATCTCATTTAAAGATGGTAGATGTCGCATTTACGGGAGTAGATCATATTCCTATGGAACGTTTAAAAGAAAGAGGAATTGTTGTTTGCAATGCCTCTGGTTATGCGACAGAAGCTGTTGCTGAACTTGTTGTTGGTTTTATGATTCAACTATTTAGAAATACTAGAGAAGTAGAATGGAAATGCCGTCAAGAAGGAACCAAAGCAGGTTTCATTGGATCACTTGTGCAAGGTAAAACAATCGGTATTATTGGTGCCGGTGCAATTGGAAAAAGAGTTGCCTTTCTTTGTAAGTTGTATGGTTGTCATATTATTTGTACGAATCCAAGCAAAGTTCAATATGACTATATAGATGAACAAGTTGATTTAGAAACGTTATTAAAGCGTTCTGATGTTGTAACAATTCATTGTCCACTTACAGAACAAACAAGACATATGATTGGAAAACAAGAACTTGAAAGAATGAAAAAGAAAGCATTTTTAATTAATACAGCGCGTGGAGATGTTGTCGAACTAGATGCATTAAAAGAGGCACTCAAAAAAGGAACAATTGCCGGAGCAGCAGTAGATGTATTCGATATCGAACCACCACTACCAAAAGATTATCCATTATTACAGTGTCCACATTTAATCATGACACCACATATTGGATATGCTACAGTAGAATCATTCACACAAAGAGCAGAAATAGTATTTGAAAATTTATATGCTTGGTTAGAGGGGAATTCAATGCGTATTGTAGAACAAAAAGTAAATAACCCAGATAGTAAATTTTATTAAAATAAATACGATGTAGGTGAGAAAATGAGAAAGAAATTATTAGAATTAAAAAACTTAACGAAATATTACGGTAAGATAAAAGGAATTGAAGACCTTACTTTAACTTTATATGAAGGAGAAGTATTTGGTTTCATTGGACCAAATGGAGCAGGGAAGTCAACTACCATTCGTATTATCATGAACTCTATTTTCCCAACTTCTGGAACCGTTTTATTCGATGAAATCAAACTAGATCCAGATCATATAGAAACGAAAAAAATGATTGGTTATTTACCGAGTGAAATTCATTTATATGGGGATTTTACAGTCAAACAAATGTTAGATTATCATGCTTCTTTCTATCAACAAGATTGTTCTAAAAGAAGAAAAGAACTAGTACAACGTTTCGCTGTCGATGAGACTAAGAAGATAGAAGAGCTATCGCTAGGAAATTTAAAAAAAGTAGGAATTGTACTAGCTTTTATGCATGAACCAAAATTACTCATATTAGATGAACCAACCAGTGGATTGGATCCTGTTATGCAACAAAGATTTTATGAATTAATTCACGAAGAAAAGAAAAAAGGAACTACTATATTTTATTCGACGCATATTCTAAGTGAGATTTCGAAAGTATGTGATCGTGTAGGATTTGTTAAAAATGGAAAATTATTAAAAGTAGAAACAATGGAAGAAATGCAGAAAAAAAGATTTACATTTGTAAAAATTTCTTCTCCTGAAAGAGAAAAAATAATAGAAGCATTCCATTTAAAAACGTACCAGGAAGAAGATGGAATGTTGAAATTTAAAAATCAGTTTTCAATCGATCAATTACTGCAAATATTATCTCAATATCATATTGATCAATTATTGATTGAAGAAGCAACTTTAGAAGAGATGCTATTAGAAGCATATTTGTAGGAGGAATTGAAATGATAAAAAGAGAATTAAAAATAAATTTTAAAAGTTTTATAATTTGGTTAGCAATCCTCATTGGTTTATTTGCCATTGTATTTTTACTTTACCCAGCCATTATTCAAAATGATAATTTTAAACGAATGGATGAACTTATGAGTATCTTTCCAGAAGAAGTATTAAAAGCATTTAATATGGATCTTTCTTCTTTAGAAAGTGTCTTTGGTTGGTTAAAATCAGAAGGGTTTGTTTTTATTCTATTAATTACTGGATGTTATAGTGGGATGCTTGGAGCAGATATTCTAAGAAAAGAAGAGAGTAATAAAACCATAGAGTACTTAACAATGGTACCAATGACTAGAAAACAAATTGTATGTAAGAAAGCACTCGTTGGTGTCTTCTATGTTTGCTTACTGGTATTTGGCATTGGACTATTTAACTATATTGGACTTAGCTTCAGTGGTAGTTTTGACCATAAACAGTATCTACTGTTGAGTGTGACTCCACTTTTCCCATCGCTCGTTATTTTCTTCTCCTGTTTCTTTTTATCCATTGTCGTTCCTAGAACGAAAAAGATTACCGGTATCAGTTTAGGAATTGTCATTTTGAGTTATGCATTACAGATGTTTTCTTCTCTTTCTAGCACAACAGAATTTTTAAAATATTTTTCCGTATTCACACTTGCTGATACAAGAAATGTCATTATAAATAGTACATGGAATTTATGGATGATAGTGCTTACTATGTTATTATCACTTATTTTCTTTGTTTTATCTTTGCAATGTTATCGTAAAAAAGATTTCATTTAGATGAGGTGATTTTATGGAACAAACATCATTATTTGAAGAACCTTGGAACGAACCTTTAGCATCCCGTATGCGTCCTAGGGATTTAAGTGAATTTGTAGGACAAACACATCTTTTAGGAGAAAATAAAATACTTCGCAAAATCATTGAAAGTGATCATGTCCCATCAATGATCTTTTGGGGACCTCCGGGTGTTGGGAAAACAACATTAGCACGTATCATTGCCCATGTTACAAAATCAGAATTTATTAACTTTTCAGCAGTTACATCTGGTATTAAAGAAATTAAAAAAGTGATGGAAGATGCAGAAAACAATAAAAAGTTAGGTGTCACAACCATTGTCTTTGTCGATGAAATTCACCGTTTTAATAAAGCCCAACAAGATGCCTTTTTACCATTTGTCGAAAAAGGAGCAATTGTATTAATTGGAGCAACGACAGAAAATCCTTCTTTTGAAGTAAATAACGCCTTACTTTCTAGATGTCGTGTTTTTGTTTTAAAAGAATTATCCAGTGATGATATTTTAAAATTATTACAAAGAGCTATACATGATGAAAGAGGTTTTGGCAATATCAAAATTGATATTTCCGACGATGATTTAAAAATGATTGCCGAATTTTCTAATGGAGATGCGAGAAGTGCTTTATCTAGTTTGGATATGTTAGTTATCAATGGAGATATGGATGCCGAGGGAAAGATTCATATTTCTAAAGATACCATCGAAGAATGTTTTACTAAAAAGACATTGTTATACGATAAAAATGGAGAAGAGCATTACAACATCATTTCCGCACTCCATAAATCGATGCGTAATAGTGACCCTGATGCCGCAGTTTACTGGTTATCACGTATGCTAGAAGCCGGAGAAGATCCGATTTATATCGCTAGAAGAATTACTAGATTTGCTTCTGAAGACATTGGACTCGCTGATACGAATGCTTTAAATGTCGCAATTAATGTCTATCATGCTTGTCATTTTATCGGTATGCCAGAATGTAATGTCCATTTAACAGAAGCCGTGATTTATATGTCTTTAGCACCTAAATCAAATGCTTGTGATGTAGCTTACAGACTTGCTAGTAAAGACGCTAGAGAAACGTTAGCAGAGCCAGTCCCACTTGTCATCAGAAATGCTCCTACGAAACTGATGAAAGAACTAAATTATGGCAAAGGGTATCAATTTGCCCATGATTATGATAATAAACTAACGACAATGGAATGTCTTCCCCCATCTTTGATTGGAAAAACATATTACTATCCAGGAAAATATGGTAGTGAAATCAAATTAAAACAGAGATTAGAAAAACTAAAAGGATGGAAAAGAGTTCATAGAGAAATAGAGCAGGAAGAAAGTAAAAAAACACATATTGTGGAATGATGAATGGTTGTTATTTGAGAGTTGATTATATAGAAAAGAGGAATGAGAATGAAAAAAATAATACAAGTAGATAATGTTATAAAAAAATATAAACATTTTCAATTAGGACCTATTACAACACAAATTACAGAAGGAAAAATAATTGGTATTACTGGTTATCATGGTTCTGGAAAAACCGCATTTCTTCATATTTTATTAGGACTGTCTAAATTAAATTCTGGTAATATAAAGTGTGAAACAAATCATATGGGAGTAGTTTTGGAAGATACTTTTTTTCCTTCTGTTTATAATGCGAATGATATTCATTTTATCATGGAAGGTATTTATACGACATGGGATGCTTCTTTATTTTTTCAAATGTTAGAAAAACATCGTATCGCAATCGATACTCCAATCGAAAAAATGACTCTTTCAATGCAAAGAAAACTACAAATCATTACTGCAATATCTCATCATCCCGATATTCTCATACTAGATGATGTAACACATAAATTAGACCCCATTACTAAAAAAGAAATCATTCACTTACTTCGTGAATTCATTAAGTCTCATGCTCATACTGTTTTATATTCGACAAGAACTGTTTCCGATTTACATCAAATAGCAGATGAAATTATTTTTTTAGATCATGGAATGATTATATTCCAAGGTCAAGAACAAGAAATATTAAAAACATATGCTGTTTTAAGGTGTCATGAACAAGAACTTTCTGCTGTTTCTAAAGAAGATTACCGTTATTTTTCAAAACATAAGCATCAATATAAATTGTTAGTTAAAGATATGAATCATATGAAAAAGAAATATCCTCAATTTAATATTACATCAATTACATTAGATGAATTTATGACATTTATAGGAAGGGGAGAACATGTATGAAAGGACTTTTTCGTAAAGAATTATTATTTTATAAAACATATTGGCTTTATTTTTTAATTGTTTTTATCCTTGTATTATTGATTTCAGGGTTTCATGAGGGAAGTGTCATTTTGCCCTTTGTTTGGCTTACCATGATATCTTTCCTATCACTTCTTTTTAGTCAATATAGTAATTGGAATAGTTATGCGATTACATGTTCTATATCGAGAAAGAAAATAGTCCAATCAAGATATCTTACTGGTCTTCTTTGCTTTCTTATTTCAATTGCACTTAGTTTATTACTGTTGGGATTATATTATTTGTTTATAAGTGGATTTCATGTTCAAGATGCATTTGCTTATTTATCATTTAGTATTTTTATCACTACCATCTATCATTTTGTATTATATCCTATTTTTTATGTAAAAAATAAAATTATTACAACTACTTTTTTTGGAATATATGCTTTTCTTATGGGAGTGTTAGTTGTTTTAAATCCTCAGAAGATTATTTTTACAATGAAACCTTTTCAAGTTATCGTCAATCTTGTTCAGAAAGTAGGCTATCCATATTTATATGGGTTTATGATTGTAATATGTACTTGTTCTTATATCATATCTCAGATTATATTTAAAAAGAAAGATTTGTAACTTTCTTTTTTATTTTATTGACAACTGTCATACACTGTTATATACTATGTATAACAGTCGAGGTGATATCATGAAATTAGTGATCAGCAACAGTAGTTCTGTTCCTATTTATGAGCAAATAAAAAATGCTATAATCGAACAGATCATGAGTGGCGAATTAGAAGAAAATGAAGCGCTTCCTTCGATTCGTAGTCTTGCTCAAGATATTAAAATTAGTGTCATGACCATAAAAAAATCGTACGATGAACTAGAAAAAGAAGGTTATATTGTTTCTAGACAAGGAAAAGGTACCTTTGTTGCTCCAAAAAATATGGAACTATTAAAAGAACAGAAACAAAAAGAAATTGAAACCTATCTTTCTAAGATCATTGATATTAGTCACTGTTATCAAATTCCAAAAGATGAGATTCTCGATCTTTTTGAATTTATGTATGGGAGTGAAGAAAAATGAACGATGTGATTCAAATCAATCAACTTGTAAAGAAGTATAAAAATTTTCAATTAGGACCAATCACTGTTTCCATTCCAAGAGGAATGATTATTGGTTTAATTGGAGAAAACGGAGCCGGAAAGACGACTCTCATGAAATCTCTGTTAGGAATCATTCATCCAGATTCTGGAGATATCCAAATGAAAGAAGAACATGTTGGGGTTGTATTAGATCAATCTTTCTTTCCAGAGTTATTAACTGCCAATGATATTCATTCTATCATGAAAGATATTTATACAACTTGGGATTCCACATTATTCTTCGATTATTTAAAGCGATTTCAATTACCAAAAAATAAAATCATCAAAGAAATGTCAAAAGGAATGAGAAAGAAACTAGAAATCATTACCGCACTTTCTCATCATCCTTCTTTATTGATATTAGACGAACCAACCAGTGGATTAGATCCTGTTGTTAGAAATGAAGTATTAGATTTATTTTTAGAATTCATTCAAGATGAACAACATACGATTTTATTTTCAACACATATTACCAGTGATCTAGAACATATTTCTGACTATATTATTTTCTTAGATCAGGGACAAATCATATTAGAAGAAGAAAGAGATGTATTACAAAATGAGTATGGTATTTTAAAATGTGGTTTAAAAGAATTTGAACAAGTAGATCCGAAAGATTATTTATATTATAAAAAGGGAAAGTATCAATGTGAAATGCTTGTCAAAGAGAAAAATAAGATCCAGAAAAAATATAAAAGCATGGTCATTGATCCAATTACATTAGAAGAATTAATGATACTGACCATTAAGGGGGTAAAATCATGTTAGGTTTAATCAAAAAAGATTTATTCGTGATGAAAAATAATTTAAAATATTTTTTATTGATGATTCTTGTGTTTGCCTTTTTTGCAAAAGAAAGTAATATCATTTATTTTATTCCTATTTTTATTAGTATTATGATTTTTATTACTACATTTAGTTATGATGATTATAATAAATGGGATACTTATGCGATTACTTTGCCACTTTCTAGAGAAAAGATTGTTCTGGCAAAATACCTCACCAGTTTACTCCTGATGGTAGGAACTGTATTGATTACATTTTTACTTTCTTTTGTTATTGATACAATCAATCATTCCTTTGACTTTGATGAAGTATTTCCAATGATATTTGGAGGATTATTTGCTCTTGTTTTACTACAATCATTTATGTATCCACTCATCTATAAATTTGGAACAGAAAAGGGGAGAATCGGTTTATTTGTAGGTGTATTTGCAGTCAGTGGACTTGTAGGTTACTTAGTAAATCGTGTCAAAATTGATACAACCGCACTCAATGGTTTTATTCAATTTTTTAATCAATATGGAATCTTATTGCTCTCTATTGCAATGGTGATTCTATTTGTAGGTTCTTATTTTGTTTCCAAGAGAATTTATTTGAAGAAAGAGTTTTAAATTCTTTCTTTTTTGTTAGAAAAATAAAAAAGTTCAAGACATAAAAAAGCGTGGTAGATGAATATTTAATTCAATACAAAGCTTTACTTGAATAACTGTAAAATAGTCATCGAACTAATTTGTAAATAAATCTATAAATAAGTGATCCAAACGCTTTGTT
>USRP01000008.1 GCA_900557185.1 uncultured Mycoplasmatota bacterium | reverse complement strand
TTATAAAATCGATAGGAGGATCTAAGAAATGGCCACGAGAAAAAGTTGTTTCCACAAAGAAAACAACTTAATACTAAGTCCAAACAACAAATATCTTTTACATTTCTTTTATATATAAGGGAGTTATTACTTAAATACCTCCCCCCCCCATGGTAACTTTTGGCTAACGCGAACTCTGTTTATATACTACACCTCACGAGTCTTCTACTATATCCAATATACCATATTTTCACCTTATTGAAAAGAAAAAACAATACCAAGGTATTGTTTAAAACATTAATTGTTTTTCAATGTATGGAATTACTTCTTCTAATTTTAATGTAATTTGTTCCATAGTGTCTCTATTTCTTACTGTAACAGTACCATTGTTTAGAGTTTCATCATCTACTGTCACTGCAAATGGAGTACCAATTGCATCTTGTCTACGATAACGTTTACCAATAGAAGCAGTTTCATCATAACTTGTCATAAAATGTTTTGAGAATAATTCATAAATTTCTTCTGCCTTTTCTCTGTGATATTTTTTATTTAATGGAAGTACTGCTACTTTATATGGGGCAATGGCAGGATTGAATTTCATAACTTCTCTTGTTTCTCCATTTTCTAATGTTTCTTCTTCATAACATTGATCTAATAAAGCAAGTACTAAACGATCACAACCTACTGTAGATTCAATAATATATGGAACAAATTTTTGATTTGTTTCTGGATCTAAATATTCTTGTGATACTCCTGAATATTCTTGATGGCGAGATAAGTCATAATCTGTACGATTGTGTGTTCCGTTAATTTCTCCCCATCCAAAGTTAAATTTGTATTCTATATCGCATGCTGCTTTTGCATAATGCGCTAATTTTTCATGATCATGAAATCTTAATTTTTCTTCTGGTAATCCTAAATCTGTGAAATATTTTTTTGCATACTCTTTAAAATATTGATATAAGTCACTATCCATTCCTTCTTTACAGAATGTTTGATATTCCATTTGTTCAAATTCTATAGTACGGAATGTAAAGTTACCTGGAGTAATTTCATTACGAAATGCTTTTCCTATTTGTCCAATACTAAATGGTAATTTTGCTCTCATAGTACGTTGTACATTTAAGAAATTAACGTATTCTCCTTGGGCATTTTCAGGACGTAGATAAATTGTATTTTTGGCATCTTCTGTAACTCCTCTTTGTGTTTCAAACATTAAGTTGAATTGACGAATATCTGTAAAGTTACTTTTTCCACATTTTGGACATGGTACATGATGTTCTTTAATATAATTTATCATTTCTTCTTGTGTCATACCATCAGCATGAGCATTTTCATCGAAGTCATCAATTAAATTATCTGCTCTATGACGTGTTTTACACTCTTTACAATCGACTAATGGGTCAGAGAAACTAGATACATGTCCACTTGCTTCCCACACTCTAGGATGCATTAAAATGGCTGCATCTACTTCATAAGCATTTTTTCTTTCTTGAATAAAACGTTTTCTCCATGTATCTTTAACATTATTTTTTAAACGAGCTCCTAATGGTCCATAATCCCATGTATTCGCAAGTCCTCCATAGATTTCACTTCCTTGAAAAATAAATCCATACTGTTTACAATAATTTACTAATTTTTCCATTGTTAACTTTTCCATAAATAACCTCCTAAATAAAAAAACTCTAAAGAGATATGTAAGGACGAGTATACCCGCGGTTCCACCTTACTTATTCTCTTTAGAGAATCAGCTTTCTTCTATATCGCTCAGAAGCTCCATATTTATGACTATCTACTAGGTTCTCACTATTCCTAATTCACTACTTCAGATATTTTCATAAATACCTCTTCGTCATCACGTTGATACTTACATATTAATCAATTTTTATTGGTTTGTCAACCTATTCTGTGGATAGTTATATTTTTTTACTTTCACATTGGTTCTATCTTGTTCATAAATACGATCTAAATAATTTTGAATCATAAAATGTTCTACAAATCGTTTCATTTTTAAATCTAATTTAGTTGCGAAAAGATTTCTTTCAGTTGGTTCTAATGTAGTATATGTATTTTTTATATCTGTTTGAAATTGATTAATAATATTGTTTGCTGTTTCTACAGGAAACTGTAAGAACAAATTACTATGTTTACGATCTGTTGTAATATGAACTTGTTGATTCTTTGTTATCTTATGCATTTCTTGTTCAAATAGTTCTTTTGATTCAGCGATATGTGATAATTGAAAATAAGATCTCATATCTTGATATTTCTCATTTTCTAACATACTAACTATCGTATCATGATAATCTAATCCCGATACAGGTATTTTCACCAATGCTTTTCTCACCCTTGTTCCATCTTGTTCTTCTTCTACTACCTTAAGACTATTTGGTGATAATGCTGTATAACTAACAAATACTTCTAAAAACTGCTCAATATTTCCGTTTGACATATATTCCTCCAATCAAATTAAAACATACATCAAACAACTTCCTGCACAAGCATTGTATCACGTTCTTATTTTATTCGTCAATCATATTGAATATGAAAATAATATCAACCGAAGTTGATATTATCTTTCTAATTCATTTAAATCTTTTAAAAATCCTCTACTTTTTAAATATAAACCAGTATAACGATCATAGTAATCATTTAAGAATTGATTCACACCTTTTTTTACTTTTTCTGATAGTTCTAATTTTTCTATTTTAGAAATATCTACATAATAATACATCCGTATTAATTTAATAATCTTTTCATCTACTAATGGTTCTTGTTTGCGGCAATAATTACAAACATAACCTCCTAAATAACTAGATAATGTTGCGATAGAATCCGTTCTACCACATACTGCACATCTATCGATGACTGGCATAACTCCTAAATATTCTAGATATTTTAATTCTAATATATTGGTAATTACCAATGGGTCAAAGCCCTCTTCTATTTTCTTAATTCCACTTACAAATAAGGGATATATTTTATCTGAATTATTTTGTTTTACTAATTGTTCTGTTAGTTCTAATAAATAACTCGCATAACTAATCTTTTCTAAATCCGTTTTAATATGCTTTAAAGGATCAATAATATCAACACTCATTAAGTTTGATAATTTTCCTTCTTTATAATAGATATGAAATGTTCCATAAGTTAGTTTATCTGTTACACTACGCAGTTCACTTTTCATTCTACTAGCCCCTTTGGCCATCATCCCAATTAATCCATGTTCTTTTGTAAATACATTTAATATCTTACTAGATTCTTTATAGGGAATGGTACTAACAACAATTCCTTCAACGGCTTCTATCATTTGTTTCTTCTTCAAGTATTTTTTTATATCGCATATAGTATTCTATTTTTCCTGTATTTTTAAATAAATCCCATAGTAACTCCTTCATAATATCACCTATTGATATTGTGTTACTTTTTAGAATACTTTATACAATATTAATCAAAATCTTGATATCCAAACTCCTTTAAATATTTTTCTTTATCACGCCAATTTTTAATAACTTTGACAAATAAATTTAAATATACCTTTTTCCCTAACATCTCTTCCATGTCTTCACGTGCATAAGTACCAATCTTTTTAATCATCTGACCATTGGCTCCTACAATAATACGTTTGACAGAATCTCTATCGGTAATAATATTCGCATAAATTGTAACAGAGTTTTTCTTTTTTTCAACTGATTCGATAATACAAGCAACTGAATGTGGTATTTCTTCTTCTGTTAAACGAAATACTTTTTCACGAATCATTTCAGCTAATACAAATTCAGTTGATTGATTTGTAACATCTTCTTTTCCATAATAACACATACCCTCTTTTAAATAAGATTTAATCACTTTTAAAAGTGTATCTAAGTTATCATCTTTTAAAGCAGATACAGGAATAATTTCTTGAAATGGATATAAATCCATATATTCTTGTATCTTATTCATAATTTGTTCTTTTGTTAATTTATCAATCTTATTTAAAATCAAAAAGACAGGTTTATCTGTTTGTTTTAATCTTTCAATAATATATTTATCTCCAGGCCCTAATGGCATAGAAGCATCTACTAAAAATAATAAGATATCAACGTCATCCATACTATAATATGCTTCTTTATTTAAATAGCTTCCCAATTTATGAGTTGGTTTATGGATTCCTGGTGTATCTACAAATACAATTTGTGCTTCATCGTCATTATAAATACCCTGAATCATATTTCTCGTTGTTTGAGGTTTATTTGATGTAATTGCAATATGACGTTCTAATAAGTGATTCATTAAAGTAGATTTGCCAACATTTGGTCTTCCTACTAAGCTTACAAAACCACTTTTCATTTTAAATCTCCTTCATCAAATGGATATGGACAGAAATCATTTACAGTAAATACTTTCTCTTCGGTTTGACTCATACATGTAATTTTTACATCTTTGTCAAATAACTCAGTCATTACTTGACGACATAAAAAGCAACAAGTACTTACTTTTTCTGTATTTACCATGATATATAATTCTTTAAAATCACCTTTTTTATAACCATGACTAATAGCACTTACAATGGCACTTCTTTCTGCACAAATGGTTGCCCCATAAGAAGCATTTTCGACATTGACACCTGAAAATTCACGACCATCTTTCATTACAACAATGGCAGCAACTGGAAATTTTGAATATGGACTATAACTATTCTTTAATAATTCTGTTAATTTTTCTCTCATCTTTTACCTAAAACAATGCGATAATTTTTGGTACAAATAAGAATAGTCCACATAAAAAGGCAGTAATTGCGAATACCAATACAGCTGCTGCTGCCGTATCTTTTGCTGTTTTGGCAAGTGGATGAATCTCTGGGCATGCAAGATCAACCACTGCTTCGATTGCGGTATTAATTAATTCTGTTGCGATAACTAGTCCAATTAAAACAATACAGAGTAACCATTCTTGAAAGTCTAATTTTAATACAATTCCACAAATAACAACCAATAATGTTACTAATACATGGATAAACATACTTTGTTCATATTTAAATGCATATTTAATTCCATCCCATGAATAATGGAAACTATTAATAAATCTCTTAATTCCTCTTTTTTTCTGTTCTTTTCTTTTTTCTTCATTCATATCTTTCACCACCTAAAACAAACTTGTTACAAGCATTACTAATCTCGGTCCAAATAAAAGTACCCAAAATACGAATGCTAAACAAGATAATAGTCCAACGGCTCCTGACGCAGTATCTTTTCCCACTTTAGCAAGGGGATGAATTTTTGGACAAATTAAGTCAATCACTGCTTCTAGTGCTGTATTAATGAGTTCCATTCCTGCAATTAAACCCAATAACAAGATAGAGACTGCCCACTCAATTGGTGTTGCTTTTAAAATGATACATAGTCCCACAATCATAATGGTTGTAAAAAAGTGAAGTGTCATACTTTGTTCATTTTTATAAGCTGACTTTAATCCATCTTTGGCATAAGATAAACCTTTGATATAACCTTTTAAACTTACTTTATGTCTTTTATTTTCTTGTGATTCCATATGCATCTAACACCTTCTCTTGCTTTTCAAACATAACTTTTTCTTCTTCTTTTGTCATATGGTCATATCCTAATAAGTGATATATTCCATGTGTTACTAAAAAGAATAACTCTCTTTTACGAGAATGGCCATATTCTTTTGCTTGAGCAACCACACGATCAACAGAAATATATATATCACCTAGTACACGTATATCTTGGGCTTGTACTTCTTTTTCATCTTCTAAAGCAAATGTAATCACATCCGTTGGACGATCTATACCACGATATTCTAAATTAATTTTATGGATATATGGATCATCTACTAAAATAACATTAAATAAAACATGCTCTAAATTCTCATATGATAGTACAAACTGAATATATTTTTCAAACTCTTTGAATTCTTCCCAATCACAATTCGTCAGATTGACCACTTCTACTTCGTTCATACAGCTCCCCCTAAATTAATAATTTGATATAATTGCCACAACATAAATATCAATATGAGCGATATTATTATATTATAAAATATATCTTTTTTCAAGAATGACGGGAGATGACTCTTGATTTTAGAAAGAATCCACCAGATAGCAAATCCAATTACTCCACCAACTACATTTAATAAAATATCATCGACATCAAATACACGACCAATTAGTAATTGTGTTGTTTCAATCGTACTAGAAATTAATAAACTTAGTAATAAAATAGAATATGGTTTTTTGAGTTTCAAAAAGTATGAAACAAAGAAACCAAATGGAATAAACATTAACATATTACCAAGTACGTTACGAATAAATAAGGAAGACGCAAAACGATAGCGAAGCATCTCTTTAAAGGGAATAAAATTGGAAGTTGACCATGTCACGTCTTGAAACGTTACAACATGGAACAAACATAAAATATAAATAATAAACATAAGCGCCAAAATATCTTTATAAAATACGATATGTTTATCATACTTTACAACATAAGTAATTCTCATCGAAATAATAATCATGGAAAAAATAAATATCATTGGCCAACTATTTTCAAATATATTGAGTACAGTTTCTTGTAACATATACGCTCACTTCCTATTCTTGGGCGTTTTCTACATTATTTTCTTCCTCTGTTTCTTTCACTTCTCCATAAGCAGTAATATCTTCATAAACAGTAAAAAACATGTCTACAACCATTTTACTATTTTTTTGCATTGTTTTCAAAGTTTTTACGTAAATTATTTTTTCTTTTTTTGTTAATTTTTCTTGCATTTTATCGATTCCTAGTTCTACTGCTTGTTGTATCGCTTCATTTTTCGTTAATATCTTATCTGTTTTAATCACTTCTGTCTGTTTTTCTTTTTGAAAACGAATCGGTAAAACAAAGTGTTCCCATATCTTATTTACTTTACATTCTTTTTGACGAAATGGTTTAGCATTCAACAATTCAAAACGATGATTAAAATATTCAATGGTATATACTGTATTTGTTCTGCCTGTCTTTTTGACATGGTAATAATGATATGGAATTTCTACTTCTACTTCATACCATACTTCTCCAAACACTTTTCCTTTCGCACTGACTTTATTTTTAACCTCTTCATTTAATTTTATTTCCCCACTAATTATAATATCTCCAGCTTTGACATAATCATTATTTTTTCTAATAATTTCTCCCTGAGATGCTTCTACTCTTCTTACAATCGCATCTTTTTTCGCAACAATATGACGAATTTGAGTTTCTTTTTTCTTTTCCGGTAATTTTCTCATTTCAACACGTACAACATATTTTGTTCCCACTGTTTCTATTTCCATCCACTCTATTTTATCCTGATTATTCTTAATAATCTTTTTCTTAATTTGATCCAACTCTTGATAACTCTTTTTCCATTGATAACGGTGGATTCCTTCTTTTTCTAATTCTCTTTTTAAAAAGTTACGTACATCTTTATCTAAATAGACAATTTCTACTTGATAAATCAAATTGGATAAAACAATTAATACAGCAAGTCCCAAAAAGATACTAAGGAGTAATACACGATTCTTTTTCCATTTCTTTTTGAAGCGATTTACTCCATAAGTATCTATAATAGATATACGATAAATTGTCTTCAATTCCTTTAACTTTTCATAATCTTTTTCATAAATCGTAATAAGTAATGTTTTACGATCTATTTGACGCATCTTTAATAATGGAATTTTATGAGCAATTAATCTTTTTATAAAACGTTCTAAGTTTTTTCCTTCTACTCTTAATTGAATACGATTTTGTTTCTCGAGAAAATTTCTAAAATTCATTAGAATCACCTAAATTCTATTTTTTCAAACTTCCCTTTAATCAATACCTCATCTTCTAAAAGTCTTGTAATTGTCAAGTTTTTCCCTGTAATGACAATTCTATTTTGATTACTTAATATGTCAATCCCAGTATCACTAATCCGACTAATTTCTTTGTAGTTGACAATATCAATTTGATCTTCATAACAATGCATAGAAAATTCCGTTTCCAATAAATAAGAACGTATTTTTGAAATCATTTCCATAAAGTACCACCTATCACATTGTATGTTTTAAAGTCTTGTTTATGTATCTCTTTTTATATCATAGAAATTTTGATATAATGGGAACAAGGGGGAGAAGTATATGAAACGTAGTATTCTCATTATTTTAGGAAAAATCATTGCTTGGATCGGCAAGCGATTAGGTAGAGGTAGTACCCTCCCTGGACAACTTGTTTTAAAATTTGATCCAGATATGTTAAAAAAGTTAGAACTTCCAAATAAAATTATTGCTGTCACTGGTTCTAGTGGAAAAGGTAGTATTACCAAAGTGATTGCTACTATTCTAAGACAAGATGGCTATACAGTAGCCCATAATGAATCAGGTTCTAACCTAGAAGCAGGAATTCTAACGATGTTATTAAATGAAGCGACAATTGGTGGAAAAATAAAAGCCGATTATTTAGTATGTGAAGTAGATGAAAGATATACCAAATATGTATTTCCAAAGATTCATCCCCAATATGTTGTTGTTACCAATATCACAAGAGACCAACCACCAAGACAAGGACACTTTGATAAAGTATTTACAGAGATTGAAAAAGCACTGGATAAAAATATGCATTTGATATTAAATGCCGATGATCCATATTTACAAAAATTTGAAAATCACAGTTGTAAGATTACTTATTATGGAATTGGAAAAAACAGATATTCTAGTACCACTTCAAAGTATGAGAATTTAAATATTTCTCACTGTCCAGTCTGTCATAAAAAATTACAATATCACTACTATCAATTTGAAGCATTAGGAGATTATTATTGTAGTTGTAAACAATTCAAAAGACCAGCTCCACAATATGAAGCAACGAGTTTAAACTTAGAAAAATCGAAAATGACAATTAATAAAAAATATGAGATTTATTTAAAACCAACATTACTTTATAACGCTTATAATATGCTAGCATGTTATACACTACTCGCTTGTTTAGGTAAAAAAGAAAAACAAATTGCTGAACAACTTACTGAAATTTCTAGACATGCTTCCAAAGAAAATTTCTTTACCGTTGGAAAACGTAACGTTCATGTATTAAACAATAAGAATGAAAATAGTACGACATTCAATCAATCAATTGCTTATACGACCCGTTTTAAAGAAGCTAAAACAATTGTCATTGGTTGGAAAGAAATTAGTAGAAGATATCAATATGATGATCTATCATGGTTATATGATATTGATTTTGAATTGCTAAATCACCCTACTTTAGAAAAAATAGTATGTGTAGGTATCAATCGTTATGATATTGCTACAAGAATGAAATATGCAGGAATTGATGAGAAAAAAATTGTTGTTTTTGAAACATTAGAAGACGCCGTATTTTATTTAAATCGTAGAACAAAAGAAGACATATTTGCTATATTAAATTTCGATTATGTAAAACCATTTTCTAATCTCATGAAAGGAAGTGATAAACATGGAAATTAAAATCGCTCACCTTTATTATGATTTAATGAATTTATATGGAGAAAATGGAAATATCAAAGCATTAAAAAAACAATTAGAAGAACAAAATACTTCTGTAAAAGTTCTATCACTAACAATCGATGATGAATTAAATTTTAATGAATACGATATGGTGTATATTGGAGCTGGAACAGAAGAAAATCAAAAACTGGTTGTAAAACATTTACTAAAATATAAAAATGAAATTGAGACAGCAATTCACCAAAATAAATTATTTTTAATTACAGGAAATGCAATCGAATTATTTGGAAGATATATTTTAACAACCGATAAGAAAAAAATAAAGGCTTTAAATATATTCCCTTATTTTGCAAAACAAGAAAACTTCCGTATTGCTGATGAAGCATTATTCCAATGCGATTTAGTAAAGGAACCTATTCTAGGTTTTCAAAACCAAAACAGTGTCATGAGAGAAAATAAGAATCCCCTATTCCATGTTTTAAAAGGAACAGGATCTTATCCAAATTCTAAGAAAGAAGGAATTCACGAATATGAATTTTATGGAACCTATTTAATTGGTCCATTGTTAATTCGTAATCCAGAATTATTAAAATACTTTGTAAAAAAAATCATTCTTTCTAAAGAACCAAATTTCAAATTTAAAAACTTTTCTCTACAATTAGAGAAAAAAGCACATGATACTTTTATGGAAAACTATTATAAAGAATTTATCGAAGAAAAAAAGACATCCAAATAATGGTTGTCTTTTTCTTTTTACTTATCTCTTACTCTAGCATTTAATTTAGATTCTACTTCATCAATCATTTTATTAAATACTTTCATAACTTCTTCATCAGTTAATGTTTTTGTAGCATCTTCAAATGTAATAGAATATGCGATTGATTTTTCATTCTCGCCTACGTTTTCTCCAGTATATACATCGAATACATCAATATTTGTTACCATACGTCCACCTGTATGTTTTAAAATATCCATAATTGCTTTAGAAGTTACTTGTTTGTCTACAATGAATGCGACATCTTTATGAATAGCTGGATATTTAGATACTTCTTTGTATTTTACCATACGTACTTTATGAGACATAATCTTTAATAGATCTAATTCAAATACATATACTTCTTTTTTACATTCTGTAGGATGCACTTGACCAAAGTATCCGACCACTTCACGATCGATTAATAATGCACAACTTCTTCCTGGATGGAATTCTTTTGGTAAATTGTTTGTATCAAATGAATAACGATTATTTAATCCTAAGTATTTCATAATATTTTCAATGATACCTTTTACATAGTAGAAATCTACTACGATTTTTTCTTGTTGCCATAAATTGTTTGTTCCAATTCCATATAATAATCCTGAAATCATTGGTTTTTCTACATATTCTTCATTTTCTTTATAGTAGATATTTCCTGATTCATAGATTGCAACATTTTTCTGATTTCTACTGATGTTATATTCCCATACATTTAATAAAGAAGGAATTAAACTCTTACGTAAATGTTTTCTATCTTCTGTGAGTGGATCTAATAAGATAATATCTTCATTTTGATAGTTTGTATATTTATTGGCATCTTCTTTTCTAACAAGTGAATATGTAATTACTTCTGTTAATCCTAAACCTTGTAAACGATGACGTAATTCTTTTGTTAATAATTCTTTTTTAGAATAACTCCCCTCTTTTGATTCTAATACAGGTAGTTTTCCTACAACATGTTCATAACCATAGATTCTACCTACTTCTTCAATTAAATCTTCTTTAATATTTACATCTAATCTTCTAGTAGGTACAAATACTTTCAATGTTTTATTTTCTTCTTGTACTTTGAATCCTAAACGAGTAAATACATCAATTACTTCTTCTTTCGTTAATGTCATACCAAGTACAGCATTAATCTTTTCTAATGTAATATCGATTTCTTTGTCTTCTTTACTTGTTGTATCGTGTGTTAAGATTCCATCATATACTTTTCCACCGGCATATTTTTCTAGTAAATAACAAGCTCTATTTAATGCTTCTTTACATCTATTTGGATCGATTCCTTTTTCATATCTACTAGATGCTTCACTACGTAAGATTGTTTTTGCAGTATAACGGATATGAATTGGTTCAAAGATTGCAGCTTCGATAAAGATATTTTTTGTATCCATTTCTACTTCTGTAGAAAGTCCTCCCATAACACCAGCTAAAGCTACTGCTTCATTTTCATTGGCAATTACGATATCGCTTGTCTTTAGTGTTCTTTCTTGACCATCTAATGTTTTTAATGTTTCATCTTCGTTAGCCATACGAACGATTACTTTATCTCCAAGACGATCTTTATCAAAGAAATGAAGTGGTTGACCATACTCTAACATAACATAGTTACTAATATCTACAACATTGTTAATAGAACGAATACCACTAGCCATAAGACGTTCTTTCATCCATTCTGGACTATCTTTAATCACAACATCTTTGACAATTTTACCTAAGTAAATTGGACAGTTTTCAGTTTGAACATCAATCGTCATGCAATCATTTACATTCTCATTTAATACATCAGGTGTATTTTCTGGATATGTTACAGGACGGTTATAAATTGCTCCTACTTCATGGGCCATACCTAAGATACTTAGTAAATCACCACGATTTGCAGTTAATTCAAAGTCAATTACTTCATCATCATATCCCATATAATGAATCGCATCTTCTCCAACTGAAGCATCATCAGGAAGAACATGAATTCCTTGTTTTTCTTCTTCACTAATATATTTTGATTCAATTCCTAATTCTTCTAAAGCACAACACATTCCAAAAGAATCCATACCAGCTAATTTTGCTTTTTTAATTTCGATTCCATTTGGTAATTTTGCTCCTATTTTGGCAACTGGTACTTTAATTCCTTGTCTCATGTTTGGAGCACCACATAAAATTTGTACCACTTCATCTCCTAAGTCTACTTTACAGATATGAAGTTTCTTACTTTCAGGATGCATTTCACATTCTAAGACATGACCTACGACAATACCAGTAGCTTCACTTACTTTTTCAACACTTTCGTATTCATTTCCAGCAAGTACCATTTTATTGGCTACTTCATTGAAGTCTAAGTCATCTACTTTGATATAGTCATTTAAAAAACTTTTACTTACACGCATCTTATTCTCCTCCTTCTACTCGGTTGAAATCATTTAAGAATCGAAGATCATTGGTATAGAAACTACGAATATCTGTAATTCCGTATTTTAACATAGCAATTCTTTCTGGTCCCATACCAAACGCGAAACCAGTATATTTTTCAGGATCATATCCATTATCTCTTAGTACATTTGGATGTACCATTCCACTACCTAGTATTTCAATCCATCCTGTTCCTTTACAAAGAGGACAACCTTTTCCTCCACATTTGAAACATGATACATCTACTTCTAAAGATGGTTCTGTAAATGGGAAGAAACTTGGACGAAGACGAATTTCACGATCTTCTCCAAACATTGTTTTAGCAAGTATTTCTAAAGTTCCTTTTAAATCAGCAAGAGAGATATTCTCATCAACTACTAATCCTTCTATTTGGTGGAATTGATGAGAATGGGTTGCATCGTCATTATCTCTACGATATGTTTTACCAGGACAAATAACACGAATTGGTTTCTTTTCTTTATTTGCTTCCATCGTTCTTGCTTGGACTGGAGATGTTTGAGTACGAAGTAATACTTCATCTGTAATATAGAAACTATCTTGACTATCTCTAGCAGGATGTCCCTTTGGTAAATTTAAAAGTTCAAAGTTATATAAATCTAACTCTACTTCTGGTCCTTCTACAACATCATATCCCATAGATACGAATAGTTCTTCTACTTCGTTAATAATTTTTGTAATTGGATGTACTCCTCCTACAGTAAGTTCTGTACTAGGAAGAGTGATATCAATTGTCTCTTTCTTTAAACGTTCATCTAATTCTTTTTGTTCTAATTCTTGTTTTTTCGTTTCTAATAAATGATTTACTTCTGTCTTTAAAGTATTTAAAGAACGTCCAAATTCTTTTTTCTCCTCGATAGATAAACTACCCATCTTGCTACTAAGATTTTGAATTGGTCCTTTTTTACCTAGATATTCTACACGAATATCATTTAATTCTTTGGTGCTGGTTGTTTGATTTACTTTACTTTCAATTTCTTGTTTTAATGTATTTAATTCTTCTATCATATGTTCCTCCTATTCTTTACAAAGAAAAAAGTCACATCCTAGATAAGGACGTGACAATACGTGGTACCACCTTAATTTATAGCAAAAAGCTACCTCATAGATTATAACGCATCACCGATATATATTTTCTTATATACAGCTCCAAAGACGAATTCATAACGCTTTTTTATCTACTTCCCACCAACCGTAGATTCTCTTAAAAAAAGGTGAGTTACTACTACTTCTTTTTCTTTGCTTTTTTTGTAAACTAATTAGATTATACCATAATTCCTTTTAATTTCAAGTATAATTTAAAAAAAGTATTCAACTTGAATACCTTTATTCATGATATGTATATTTATAATTTTCATTCGTATTTTTTACTTGAACATAACTACTATCAGAAAATATTTCTCCTGTTTTCGGATTTTCTATTTTCTTATCAATATAATTTCCATTCTTTAACTCTCCTACTGTTACTTTAGCAGTTAAACCATCTCCCGGTAATAATTCCGCATGATCTGCAAAATAGTTTCTAGAGCCATTGATAATACTATCTACTTGTTGTTCATAAGCACTTTCTCTTGAACGACTGATTGCTCCAAAGACATTTGGAAAGACAATGACAGCAAGGATTGCTAAAATGGTAAGAGTTGCTAATAACTCGATTAATGTAAAGCCATTTTTCTTCATATTATCACCTAATTTACTTGTGGTGTACAACTATCAAATAATTGATTATCATAGTTTAAACCACCATGATTGTTGACTGTATATTTGACATATTTACCTAAATCAATTTCTTTTCCCGTAGTCGCATCGGTCACTGGTGATTCTAATTTTCCATCAGCTACTAACTCACGTAATGTCACACAAAATACATTTCCTGGAGTACGAATATAATCATTCTGTCTCTCATCTAAATAAAGAGAACCAGCATTATAAATTAATTTGACTGTTGATTCATTAATTGTCTCTTTTGAACTATTTAATTGATTTAAAATAGGTGGTAATGATATCAAAGCAATGATTCCTAAGACTACAATGACCCCTAAAAGTTCTACTAATGTAAATCCTTTTTTCATTTTTTTCACACCCTATTCTCATGTTCATTATAACGATTTTTAAACTTTTTGTAAAGAAAAGAATTACTTCTTTACATATCGTAATACTCAAGTAATTCTTCAACCTTCATATTTCTTAATTTGTTTTGATGAATGGTATTTACTACACCATAGTCAAATGTGTAATAGACATCTCCTAGAATGAATTCTACACGTTCAATATTTGAAAATAGATTTAATAAGATAGCACTATCTTTTTCAAAGACACTATTATCTGGTGTTTCAATTCCTTCTTTATAAGTAATTGTAATTGTTTTTGGACTATTTGTTGTATCTGCTTTTACTTCTTCATATGCATTTGCACTCTCTAATAAACTCATCAATTCTTTCAATTTATTTGTATCTGATAAATCCATTGATTTATAAGATTCAATTTTTTGTACATCTTCTGCTTTTATTTCATTTGGTTGTACTTTCACTGTATTTGATGGAATAAAGAATAAATATGGAGCTGTAAAGATTGTTAAAATAAGTGCGATTTTAAATTCTTTTCCATTAGAAAGACGAATTGCTTTCATTGTAATTAATTTATTTAAGTAATAAATCAATACAGTTGATACAGCGAATGCTAATAAAGTATAAAGAAATGTATAAATATTAGTAAATGGATTCGTTACTAGAGGTTCTGCTAACTTCGTATTAATCCAATCAAAACGTGCTAAAAATTGTGTTAATAATAAGATTAATGTACCTACTATATAGGATAGAAATGTTACAACACAAGCAGGTAAAATAATCTTACGATACGTTTCTTTTACTTTAATTACTTTTAATTTTTTGAGTGATAGTAACACAATGACACTAATAATAGCAAATAATACAATTAAAAAAATAAATAAACCAGGTGATACTAGATAAGCCACCCATGAAGGATAATTCATAAATCCACCCCTATTCTTGAATTCATTATAACACATTTTTTGAATTGTTTCTACAAAAAAATTCTTCCCCGAAGGGAAGAACTATGTTACATCATATCTTCTAACTTATCATTTGCTTTTTTTAATGACTTATTTACTACCTTTTCTACTTTATTCATCATTGGTTTGTTATATTTTTGATATGCTGCATAGGCACCAGCACCAGCAGCCATACCAGTTACTAACATAGCAAGACTCATCTTTTTCATAAAATCACCCTCTTAGCTAAAAAATATGACCGTATGTAATCTCTTACATACATTGTTATTATTCCCTATATTTTTTGTTTTAAACGCTCTTTTAGAGTTGTTTTACGAATTTGTTCTTGATTATTTTTAATACTTTCTAAAAAGGCTTGTGGTTCACCTAATAATATCAATTTCTTTTTAGCTCTTGTAATTCCTGTATACACTAATTTACGATAAAGCATACGATGATAAGACATACTAAGTGGCATAATCACGACAGGAAATTCACTTCCCTGTGATTTATGAATCGTAATTACAAACCCATGCTTAATACTATTAAAATCTTTTGGTAAATATTTTACTAATAATCCATCATAATCGATATATATTTCTTTTTTCTTAGATATACTTTCTGATTCTAATACAATTCTTTCAATCGTCCCAATATCACCATTAAAAACATTCTCATCAGGCATATTTACAAGTTGTAATACTTTATCATGTTCTCTAAAAATAACATCTCCATAAGTAAATTCTCGCTTATCGATAGCAGGAGGATTAAATACTTCTTGTAACTCTTTATTTAAATTATCTATTCCATTCATACCACGATACATGGGAGCCATTACTTGTACTTGTTTTTCTGTATATCCTTTTTCTAATATTTGTTTACAAATTCCTTTTAAATTTTTACGTAGTGATAAACTAGAACACTGTAAAAAAACATAATCACTTTTTTCTTTTAAATAATTATCACTTAAATCATTATCTTTAATTTCTTGAGCAAGTGTTGTAATATAAGAATTTTCATCCTGACGATAAAGTAGGTCTAACTCTACCATTGGAATCATATCACTTTCGATAAAATCTTTTAAAATTTGTCCTGGGCCAACACTTGGTAATTGATTATAATCCCCTACAAAAATAATTTGAATATGGTTTTCTAAACCATCTAACAAACTATGTAATAGTGATATATCAATCATACTCACTTCATCGACAATAATTAATTTACCATGATCTTTATGAAAGGCATTGACACCAAATTCATTCGTTTCTTTATTCCATTTTAAAAAGCGATGAATGGTACTAGCTGGTAATAATGTTGCTTCACTCATTCTTTTACTAGCACGTCCTGTAGGCGCTAAAAGACGAATTTCTGATTCTAACTCATCATAATTCAAATCATTTAATTTTTGATATAATTCAATGATTGCTTTAATAATCGTCGTTTTTCCTGTCCCTGGACCTCCAGTAATAATAAAACAATGATTGGTAAGTGCTTCTTTGATAGCTTTATTTTGTTTGTCATTATAAGTAACACCACAACTCTCCTCATAAGTTTGTATCAGTTTATCTAAATTCTTATATTTTAACTGTGGTAAATGACATAAATAACTAATTTTATCGGCAATTTCTACTTCAGCTTGGTAAATTTCAGCTTCGTAATATCGTTCACTTTCTTGATATATTTTCTCATCGTCGATTAATTCATTTAATAATGTAGAAAATGTATCTACATCTAATTCATTTTTTAAATAAGTACAAACGGCTTGATAGATTTCTTCTTTTAAAAAGTATGTATTACCTGTTTGGAAAGTCAAAGTACGAATCGTATATAAAATACAAGCACGTACTCTTCTCTCATCTAATGGATCTATCTCTTGTTTTCTTGCTATTTCATCTAATTTAATAAATGAAATATCATCTACTTCATCCATTAATTCATATATATTATGTTCTAAATGTTCAATCGTATACGATTTATAAGTATTATAAATATTTAAAGCATCTTTCATAGAAAAACCTAATTCCGTTAAATAGACAATGGTCTTATGACTCTCTTCGTATTTGACTAATACATCGTAAATTCTTTTTGCTTTTTTAGTAGATAATTTGGGTACTAACGACAAACAAGAAGAATCTTCTAAAATTTTTTCTAATGCTTTTTCTCCTAATACTTCGACAATTAATGTTGCTTGTTTCTCACCAATTCCAGGAAATAAATCACTGGATAAAAAAGCAATCACTCCATCTTTATCTTCTGGTTTAATTTTGTCATATTCACTTACTTGAAATTGAAATCCATATTTCGGATGATCAATTCCTTCGCCATAAAATATATAATTATCGTCTTCGTTTAATTCGTGAAAATAACCTGTAAAGGTAATTGTCTTATTGACATAATCTTTTAACCTTTCATCATTTGTTTCACGTACTTTAAAGATTCCTATGACATAACCTTTTTCCGATGAGAAAATACTACGACGATAATTTCCTTTGATGTAATATTTCATTTTCTCACCTCTTTCCTTTTTATTATACCATTACAATGAAAAAAGGCATATGCCTTTATCTCGAATGTCCCATCGATTCAGCATATTCCTCTACTTGATCCATATCGAAATTACCATTTAATACATCATATCCAAACATACCATAAAATTCATCAAATGATATTTTTTCTTTTAATTCATCACTTAATAAATCATATCCATGATCTGTTACATATCCACGATTACGCATATCTTGTTGTACTTCTGGAGCAAGTTGATCAAATCCATTTGGTTGTTCTACATCTGTTGCATAAGCAAGTCCAAATAACGCTGCCCCAGTGATTCCTCCTGCTAATATAACATTTCTTACAGCTTTTCCAAGAGTTGCTAATTTACGTTCATTTTTTAATTTTACAACAGTATCACTATAAGATTCCATGACTTCTTTCATCGTCATTTCATTTTCCACAAGTTCTAAATTACGAACTGCATCTTTTCCCAATACGACTCTAACTTGACTGACTCCACTTTGTTTTTGAGACGCTTTATTGACTTTAAAAACATAAGTAATAGACCCATTCTTATTTGGAATTTCAACTGCTTTTGCCGTTGCTTGTTCATAGATCATTTCTTTAATTAATCCAGAAATTTCGTGAAAATGTTTCATGTTATTTTTATCGTGGTTTACAATAAAATTGACATTATCTAAAGAACCTGGTAATGATTGAATTAAAATTTCATCTTGTTTATGTTTCATATTACACCTCTATCATCTTACTTTCATCTTACCTTGTTTCATCATATTCGTCAATCGCATTTGTCAATCTTCTGTTAATTTAGCAAACACTAATAATCGAATTTGAGGATGATTGGTACAAGTAATTAATACGAGATAATTCTCCTCTTTTCGATTTATCAATGGTGAAAAATCATCAGTACGTACTCGCTTCTTATCTTGAATCAAATAGTGATATTGTCTATTTTGAATGGTAAGAAGAATGGTATCACCAATTTGACTTTGATGTAAATCATTGAAAACCGACGGTACACTATGTCCAGCTAAATAAATAGTACTTGTGACATCTAGTGTTTGATTTAAAGAAACAACTTGGTTTTGAGCGATAATTTCTTCTATATTTCCTTTTTTAATAATACTTTTTTTATGTGTGCGCACTAATTCAATCGTTCCTAATATATCACTATTTTTTATTTTATTTTGCTCATACAATTGAATCTCTACTTGTTTTTTCTGTTCTTTCTCAGTTTCCTGGTGATGAAATATAAAAGCATAGATGATTCCACTTATTAATATGATAATTCCAACATATTTTATCCATTTCATCTTCTCTTATCTAACACCATTCCAAAGATTAGAATCCCACAACCAAGGATTGTAATTCCTATAATCCATTTCTTTGTTTTTTCGATATAGTTTTCTGTATTTGGATATTTTTCTAATTGATTTGTTACTTGTAATGTCACAACTTGTTCATTTTCCTGAATCGTAAATGGTATCTCTTCTGTTTTTAAAAGATACCCTTTTTTTGCTTTGATTTCTTTCCAATAATAATTTCCACTCGGTAAGTTTTCCACACGAATAGTACCACTACCATCTGTTGTCTTTTTATAGAGTCGTGTTCCCTCTTTCGTATACAATGCGAATGTTGTATCACTTAATGGTAATCCTTGTTCATCTTTTTTATTTAAGATAACTGTTCCTTTCTTCCATTTATTTTTAATCATTGGATCAAATTGTAAATCTAATTGATAATCAGCAGTTACGATAAATTGGTATTGTTCTACATTTTGTTGATACCCTTCTGGAGTTTTTGTTTCTTTTAAATAATAAGTACCTGGTTTCAGATGTTGATGTATGATTATTTTTCCCTGATTATCACTCTTTAATTTCAATAATTCTCGATGATTGCTGTCATACAAAGTAAATTCTACATTTTCCAAAGGAATTGTTTCATATTGCACTTTTCCTTGATTGATTCCAATCATCTTCTCTCCTACTTTTGTAATTTCTAAATGAGTCTTATATTGTTCATTTTTCAATTCTATTTCTTTTTCTTCTTTTCCTTTTAAATAGAAGCAATGCATCTTTTGGTCTAATTGATATCCTTCCTGGGTTTTAATCTCTTTCAAACAATAATTACCAAATGGTAGTTGTTGCCATGTGATATTTCCTGTTGCATCTGTCTTTTTCGTGGATACTAGCTTTTCTCCACGATATAATTCAAACGTTACATCAGATAGCGGAACATCTTCTTCCCCTACTTTATGTAGCTTAATTTCCCCTGTTTCGGGTTTATTTAATAACTCATAAGTCACTATATCTTCTGTTTTATCATTGATAACAATTTCAAAATCGTCTACTTTTTGATATTGATCTGTTGTATTTAATTGATGAATTCGATATGTTCCAAAAGGAAGTGATACTTGAGCAATTCCTAAATCATTCGTTGCAACTAAAGTAATTTCATTGGTATCTATATTAAATATTTGAAAGGTAATAGCTGGTTCAGGAATATGTTTTTCCTGATCAATATCTTCTAAATACTTTTTTAAGACCAATGTTTTTTCTTCTGGCGTTTCATACACTGTCATACGATATACTTTTCCATGCTCATATATTTTTACAACATATGTTGTATCATCTAACAAATAGCCATAAGATGGTGTTTTTTCTTTGATATGATAAACATCCTTTGGTAATTCTTTTGATTTTGCAAATCCATTCTCATCTGTGATTAAAGTATCTACTAATTCTCCTTTTAAAGTTCTAACTTCATACTCAGCACCTTTTAAACTTCTTCCCTTTGGGGCTTGTCCTTTTGTTTCTTTATCTTGTTTTATCAGTTCTATTTCATAGCCTTCTGTATTCCATTCTAAATGAGATTTTATTTCACTGTGAATACCAAAGGTTGCTAAAGTCTGTGAATTTTCTTTTCGATAAATCATACTTGTATCTGTATTCATCAACTTATAGAATTCTAATGTATGATTTCCTACTTGATATGCTTTAATTGTAAGTTGATTTCCTACTTTTTTTACTTCTTCACTCTCTTCTTTTAATTGGTACTCCGTTAAAACTTGATTGGTATCAGTAATTGTTTTTTCTTCTCCTGATTGTAATGTAAATGTCTTACCATCAAAAGATGGTTTATTTTTATGTTTCTTTACTAAATTTAATATTTCATTTCTCTCATTTGCGACTAATATGACTTGTCCGGTACGATTTAATCCTGTTGTAAATAAAATATCAGTCATACCTAATGTTTCCCAAATTAACTGTTGGGTTGCTAGATAGTAATTTCTAGTCTGATGGTTTGGATATTGATATCCATAATATGCATATAACTCCATTTTTTCTTTTTGCTCATTGGTAATATGAGCAACATCAAAGTACGGTGTAGAATCATAAATACTTGATAAGATATAAATACCTGGTTCTACACAATAAGCAATCTTATTATTCGCAAAGACATAGCCCTGCTTATTAGAAAACCCCTTTCCTAAAATGTTCAAGTTCGTATAAGTATTTTCCATATACTCAATACGAATGTTAGTATCATTTGTTCCAGCATGACAAACTGATATCATCGTAAAGAACAAAAGTACACTCAATAACAATAATTTTTTCTTCATTTTTATCCCTCCTATCAATTACTTACGAGATAGAGAGGATAAATTCCTGCAAAAAAAATAATCTTTAGATAAATTTTTTTCTAAAGATTATTTTCTAATAATTGATTCATTGTTTTCATTTGATTTTTATGGGTATCTTCTTTTTGATCGATATACTGTCTAAAGTTTTGTTCTGTATTTGTTTCAGTATCATCTAAAAGTGCTTCTATATCATCAAAATCATCTTGAACATCAAAATCATCATCATTTAAATGAATTTGTAATTCTACCATTTTCTTATAGATTTTTAATAAATCTTTTTTCTGTTTAATTTTTAACATACGAAGTTCATGGCTACTAATGACATCATTTTCATTTAATTCTGTCTGAAAGTTCTTTAATCCTTCTTTTAAAACACTTGTATCTTTATCACGATAAACCACTTCTGTTTGAATCATTGGTTGTGGAACTTCCACTATTTTTGGTTCAACAATTGTTTCTGGTTCTGTTTTCCTGTGGAAAACTTCTTCTCTATCTAAAATCAGACAAAGAATGAATAAGATAAATGTGATAAAAGCAGTAAAGGTTGCTAACTCTAATAGAGCAAAGACACTTTCATTCTGATATAATGATAAAGCATCAGATACATTTAATTGATTCTTAGAAACTAAATATAAGAATAATAAGAAATCAGTTTCAATCAGTACAAATTGTCCTATCCATAAGTTTTTAATTTTCTTTGTCCATCTAGAACAAAAGTAAATTGATAAGAAAGCAATATGACTGGTAATTACAATCAAGAAATAAAGTGCTAGATCAGGAAAGTAATAACCTGTTAATAGATTTGTCATAATATAATCAAATGCTGCAAAAATTTCTTGATGATAGATAATCAATACAATCAAACTAAATATACTATAGAGAATATATGCTTCTTTTTTAGAAATTGTCTTTCTTACTTTCTTACAATAGTAGAAAATAAAGGCAATTAAGATAAAAAGTAATGGGAGTTTAGATGTGAAAAACGTCTGTACAAAGATTCCCAATTTATCTAATATCGACATTTGAACTATAACTCCCACCCCCTTTTTTATCCGTTTATGAGTTCTGCGATATATACTGTTTGTGTTTTACTATTATTATTTGTACATGTAATTAACGTTAATGTAGTTTTATTAAAATTACGATGAATGGCTACTTTACCTGTCTTTTTCTCTTGATAGATATTTACAATTTGATAAGTGTAGTTTTTTCCTTGATATTCTATCGTCGCTGTATCTCCTACATTTAATTGATATAAATCATTAAAGTATGCGATTTTTCCACGTCCTGAATGTGCTGCTAAAATAAAGTTTCCTAAAGCGACATCTGGATAAGTACTCGTTGGCATAATAGCTACGTGCTTATCAACATCGTTCTCTTTTGAATTCATAGATACAAATCCTGCTTTTAAATTGATTTTAGGAATGGTAATTGTACCAATGTAATTTGCATTATCTTTATATGTTGGAACAACTACTCCATCATCTATTTCTTCTTGTGGTTCTGTTTCATCAGCTACAGTAATTTCTGGGACATCTATTTCTTCGCTTGTAGTTCCTTTTTCATCTTGTTCATATAATTTAAAATTCATACCATCAAATATTTCTTGACGTTTATTTGTAATATAAGAATATGAGAAAAGGTATAAACCAAGACAAAATAGGAAAAAGCCAAAGACGAGGCAATGGCTTTTTTTATTTAGAATGTTTTTTCTTAGTCGCATAAATTGTTCCAGCCCCTAGTGTAAGAATTACAAATCCCATTACTGTAAGTACTGTTGAACTTTTAACAGAAGTATCAGGAACTTCAACATATGGTTGGTTATACATAATTGTTTCCTGTTCAGGAGTATCTTCTGAAATTGTAATATGGATTATTTCTTTACTTAAAACATAATCAGATGGTGCACTTACCTCTTCTAATGTATATTCACCAAATGGTAAGTAATTAATCGTATATGCTTCTTCTGTTGTTGTCCATTCTGCTACGATATTACCTTCTGAATCTTTTAAAACTAATTTTGCTCCAGCTAAAGGTTCTTTCGTTGTTGCATCTTTTTTAATAATTGTAATTTTTCCATAGCTTGGATAGAACGAAACTGTTGTACTAGCTGTTGTTTCTTCCTCATAAGTCTCAGGTGGTGTAATTGTTTGATATGAAGAACCTGCTGAGTATGAGTATAATACTTTATTTACGAATGTACCTGTAATCTTTACAGTTACTAATTCTTTATTATCCAATTCCTCTACTGGAACACGGATATAGAATTTTTCTCCTGGATTAAATGTAGAACGTGGTTTTCCACTTTCATCATAAATAATTGCTTTTTGTGCTCCAGAAGTAATATTTACAGCATAAGATTTCATATTAGAACTTCCGTTTACTGTAACTAAGGAAGATACAAAATATTTTTTATCTTCTGAAAAATTCATCTTTTCATTAGCAGAAGCACTAATACTTGCTTTCGCATCACTTGTATTACGAGCAGATACAGCGTCGTTTAATAAAGTTTCAATTTTTGGTTTTACATTTTCTGGATCGCTTGGATTTTGTTTATAATATGCAGGAAGCATTCCATCTTTTCCATCTGGAACTCCAGCAATACGATCTCCATACCAATAAATAGCAATCTGTGTAATGTATGAATCTTTAGCGCCATCCCCTGTAATACTCTTATTTGGATATCCATTTTCAATTAAATATTGATAACCTTTATCCAATTTTTTAATCTTGGCTACCGTTAAGCCTGTTGGGTTGTCTACTCCATACTCTAAACAGTAAGCTACTCTACCATCACTTAAATAGTTTTGTGCATAATATAACCCCGGTTCTAAGTATGGTTTTGTCCATGGTGCATTACCACTCATTTGTAATGTCGCTGGTGCTTGTTTTGCATTTGCAAAGACTGGCATAATCAATAAAACAAGTGTCAATAACATCCATTTGCAAAGCTTTGAATTTTTAAATCGTTTCATAAAAAACTCCCCCTTCTTTTTGAATGGTTTCTATCCTACCACAAAATTCATTTTTTTGCAAGTTCATCTATAATTTATGTAAAAAAAACAGAAAAAGACTATGCATCTTTTTCCTTTTTCTTCTGATTTATCAATGTATAAAGCAATAAAGAGAAATATGCAACATCAAAATAAATCATATTATCTAATAAAAATAATGTATTTAATCCTTCATATTGAGGACTTCCTAACTTATTTAAATAAACAGATACCATATTCGTATCAAAATAAGTACGTCCATAAATCAGTATAATTAATAAATTCACAAAAATAAATAAACATTGAAAACGATTATCTTCCTTTGTTTTCAATTGTAAAGCATATTCTATAAATATATATCCAACAAAAAATAGATTCATCATAAAATAAAGATACATAGAAATCATATTTGGTGGATTTGTACTATTTAAATTGGCATTTAAAATATTTGAAAAGCTTACAATAAATAAAACCGTGACGATAAAAAGTGACACATTTCTCACATAATATAAAACCTTTTTCACATGGCACCTCCATCTTCTAATAAGAAATCAACAAAATGAATATGATCTTCTAATACATTTATCATATACTTTTGAGCAAATGTAAGTGATTTCATTAATGCCTCATCATGATCAATAGCCATATAATAGTGGTAATTCTCTTGTAATTGACTGAGTTCGTATCCAGCATAACTATCATATTCCATTACTTTTTCCTGATATATTTCACCCAAATCTATTTCATTCATTGTTCTACCTTCTAATGAATCAGAAATAGATTGCATTAACTCTGAATCAGGCAACATGTTTTTTACACATTGTAAATATTCATATGTGTGAACATCATCCACAGAAATTTGTTGTTCATTCCAACATTGCGCATTACTCATTCTATCTTCCACAGTTTTTAAATAGTTCTTTAAAGACAATAACTCCTGCGAAGTAAACGTATTGGTATAATCAATTGCTTCTAATTGTCTGTTCTTTTCACCTAAATGATTTAACAATTCTCTAAATGTTTTTTCATTTTCTTTAGAAACAGAAACTACATTTAGCTTATCTTTCTCAGATATAGTATACATGTGGAAAAAATTAGCAAGTAATAAATAACCTCCAATGATAAAAATAATCGCTGTACAACCAAATTGAATCCATGTTCTAGCCCCTTTTTTTGATTCCATTATATACAACTCCTACTCTAACTATATTGTATCATATTTTGACAAAGAAAAAGAAGCGAATGCTTCTATATTTCTAAATTCCCACCTAACATAGATTTAATATGATTCAAATAGACTTCTAATAGATTTGCTTTTTCTATTGTTTGATTGACTGTTAATGGAATTGTTCTTTCTTTTTCCCCTTCTACTTTTAAAATTAATTCTCCTACTTGTTCTCCCTTTTTGATAGGAGCAGTTAAAGGTTTCATCTTTACTTCATAATTGGCATTTTTCTTTTTACTAACTTTTTTATTTAATACCGTAACATCATCCATTGGAACTAATTTAACCGTATCTTTTTTTCCTTTTTCGACACGAACAGTACCGACAATACTATCTTTATCTAATACTTTTTCAGTTGCATATTGACTAAATCCATAATCTAACATACTTGTTGTTTCGTTATTTCTTGTTTTGGTATCAGGCTCTCCCATGACAACTGTAATAAACCTTGTATCACCACGTTTGGCTGTAGAAGTTAAACAATAACCAGCTTCTTTGGTATATCCAGTTTTTAATCCATCAACTCCATCATAAAAGCGTACTAATTTATTGGTATTCACTAACCATACCTTATTCTCTTGATTTTCTCTTAAATAGTCTTCATAAATAGATGTAAATTCTAATACTTTTTCATGACGTACTAATTCCTTGGCAATCATCGCCATATCATAAGCACTTGAATAGTGATTTGCCGTATCCAATCCATGGGGGTTTTTAAAATGAGTGTCATTTAATCCTAACTCTTTCGCACGCTTATTCATTTTCTTTACAAATTCATCTTCTGTTCCGGCTACTGCTTCGGAAAGTGCTACAACAGCATCATTTCCCGAAGCAACGGCAATTCCTTTAAATAAATCTTGAACTGACATTTTTTCTCCAGTCTCTAATAAAATTTGACTTCCTCCCATACTAGAAGCATTTTCTGAAACCGTAATCATTTGATTCCATTTTAAATCACCACGATCAATAGCCTCTACAATTAATAACATACTCATCATCTTAGTCATAGAAGCAGGAGCTAGTTTCTCATGAGAATTCTTCTCAAAAATAATCTCTCCAGTACTTGCTTCTATCATAATTGCACTTTTGGCATTTTCAGCTAAGCTAACAGCTTTTACATGCCATGGAAACATAATTAAAATACCTAACAACAGCACAAATCCTTTTTTCATAATTCACCTCTAATACGTTTTATGTTATTTCCCTTTTTTCTAGAACAAAACATTGCGAGAAATCCGATATCTTGTTACAATGATAATAATAGAGGTCATGTGTATGAAGAGATTTAAATCAACAAAAATTGCTAGTTTTTTAGGAATATTTTTTAATTTACTATTATTTATTATCAAACTGATTGTTTCTATGATTACATCTAGTCAATCTATGATGGCTGATGCTATGAATAGTTTAGGAGATATCTTCTCCTCTCTCATGACATGGATTGGAAATAAAATTGCCAGTAAGCCAAAAGATCATGATCATAATCTAGGACATGGAAAAGCAGAATATATCTATTCTCTCTTCATCAGTGTCATTATTATGATTATGGCGATTACTTTAATCAAAGATTCATTCTTGTCTCTTTTCTCACCAACTGAATATCACTTTTCCATTTGGTTAGTTATCGTATGTCTGATTACGATTCTGAGTAAAGTATCATTATATATTTATATTCATCACCTATCAAAAGATTTCGATAGTTTACTTTTAAAAGCCAATGCCAAAGACCATTTATATGATGCATTTATTACCTGTATCAACTTAAGTGCTATTCTTTTAACACAGTATGGAATTTATTTCATTGATAGTATCGCTGGTATTTTCATTGCTCTATGGATCTTTTATCAAGGGTTTAAAATATGTAAAGAAAGCTATGATGTACTAATGGATAAAACAATGAATCCTAAAAAACGTAGTGAAGTACTAAAAATTATCAAAAAATATCCCAATGTCAAACATATGAGTCACTTTGTTGCGACTCCAGTTGGCTATCAATACCAAATCTCATTTACCATCTATGTCGATGGCAATTTATCTACTTATCAATCCCATAAAATAGCCAATCAAATCGAACAAGAATTAAAAAAATTACCGGAAATCTATTTCGTTGTGATTCATGTAAATCCAATTTAATTGGATTTTTTTAATTCTAATTGTAAAAACAATATTTTTTGGTTATAATGATATTAGGGTGATAATATGTATCGTACAAGAAGAAAAATCAAAAAAGGTCCAATCATTGCAGCAGTTTTAATTATTTTAATCGGAGTTGGTGGTTTCTTTGCTTTTAAAGAAATTCGCTATCGTATGAGTGATACTTATAAATTATTGCAGATAGGATACAATGAAACAGAAACAAATATTTTAATCGAGAAATACGACAAAGAAAAATTAGATCAATTAATAAAAGATAAAAAATTAGAACCAAATATTCCAAAACTCTTGCAACAAAAATATTATATGAAAAAAAATATGGATCGTTATCTTAAATATTTAAAAGAAAATCCTGAAACTACTGTGAAAGATACAGTCAGTTTAGTCAATGTAAATCGTGATCGTGATTTTTACGAGAAGATGCAAAAAACAGATACTTCAAAAGGAGATCAAATTCTTGTAAATAAATATTATAAATTAACAAAAGATTTTAAACCAAAAAATATTGTTCCAATTAGTAATCAGTTCTCTTATGAAGGAAATGAAATCAGTAAACATGTCTATGAGAAATATCGTTCTATGTGGAATGCTGCCAAAGAAGAAGGATTAATGTTAATTGTTAACTCTTCTTATCGTGATTATGAAACACAAGATGCAGTATGGAAAGATTATGCCGAAGCACATGGAGAAGAATGGGCTGATAATAAAGCAGCAAGAGCTGGATCTAGTGAACATGAAACAGGACTAGCACTTGATATTGTTACAAATAATGTGATTATGAATGAATTTGAAAATACAGAAGAATTTAAATGGTTACAAAATAATGCTTATAAATATGGATTTATTTTAAGATATCCAAAGGGAAAAGAAAATATTACCGGTTATGAATATGAATCATGGCACTATCGTTATGTTGGTGAAGAAGTTGCAGAAGAAATTCATAACTTAGATATTACCTTTGATGAATATTATGCATATTATTTAGATAAATAGTGGGTATCCCCCACTTTTTTTGTGGACAAGTCTTTCTTTTTTCTCTACTGCATATAATATAGTGGTGAAGTATATGAATGAGAAAAAATTTCGTATTTGTATCTATACTGTTTTATTTATTTTAGTGATTGTATTTTTTACAAAAGATTTTAATTTATTTTCTGACTTTTATAAAGATATTAAACAAGTAAAAAATCCCAATCAATTAGATGTTTTAGTAAATAAAAACTATCAGTTATCAAAAAGTTATATGCCATCCGACTTAGAAGAAGTCAGTGTTGAATTTGCATTTGAACATAAATATTTAAGAAAAGATGCGAAAGAAGCTTTTGAAGAAATGGCACAACAAGCCAAACAAGATGGATATCAAATTATTTTAGTTTCTGCTTATCGCAGTTATTCATATCAAGATGAATTATATCAACACTATGTTAAAACAAGTGGTAAAAACTATGCTGATCGTTGTAGCGCTAGACCTGGTCACTCAGAACATCAAACAGGATTAGCACTCGATATTATGGGAGAAAATGGCGATTATAATTTATTTGAAGATACCAAAGAATTTCAGTGGATGAAAAAGAATGCATCTCAATATGGTTTTATTTTAAGATATCCTAAAGATGAATATGATATTACTGGGTTTAAATATGAACCATGGCACTATCGTTATGTAGGTAAAGATTTAGCTCAATATTTTACCAAAAACAATATCACATTAGATGAATATTATTTCAAAAAATACGGAAAATAAAAAAAGAACCGAAGTTCTTATTTTTGACAATTGGTACAATAATAACTACTACGTCCATTGATAAATCTTTTTTTAATGGCTTTACCACAAACGGGACATGGCTGCCCCTCTTTTCCATGAACATATAACTTTTGTTGAAACATACCATCTACTCCCTCACTAGGATGATAACTACGAATCGTACTACCACCTAATAAAATAGCCTCTTTCAACACTTTTCTCGTATTTTCAATCAAACATTCCAACTCTTTTTTAGTAACACGATTGGACGCTCTAAGAGGAGAAACATGACTCAAAAATAAAATCTCATTGGCATAGATATTACCAATTCCGACAATCACACTTTGGTCAAGTAAACTCGTCTTAATCGGAATCTTTTTATGACGCCATTTTTCTTTTAAATAAGGAACAGTAAGTAACTCATCCCAAGGTTCTAATCCTAAATTAGATAATGGTGGTACCTGATAAACTGTATCTTTTGGTAATAAATACATTCTTCCAAACTTTCTTGTATCATGGTATCTTAACTGTCTTTCATCATCTAAACAGAAAATAACATGTTCATGCTTCTGAACTGGATCCTTTTCACTACGAAAAAAATATTTTCCTTCCATTCGTAAATGAGAAAGTAACACATCATGATCCAATTCAAAAATTAACCATTTTCCATAACGACTCATTTTATGAATCGTTTGATTTTTAATTTGCTTCCTAAATTCTTCTACTGTTGGTTTAGCAATAATATTAGGATAATAAATCAATACATCCACAATCTTACGATTGACTAACTCTTTTTCCAATCCTCTTCTGACAGTCTCAACTTCTGGTAATTCAGGCATAACATCACTTCCCTTGCTCTTTAGTATAACATAAAATACACAATTATAACATTGACAAATATATGGGAATTTGCTAATATGAGTTTATAAAAACAGAGACAGGAACTAAGTAATAAAGGACTCTTTCCAAGAAAGTTCGTGGTTGATGGAAACGAATAAGAGAAATTTATGAAATCTACTCCTCGAGTGAAATGTAAACATTTCCGGTTCATACCGTTATCTAAAGTGAGAAAAATAAAGGATGGTACCGTGCTTATGCACTCCTTAGGTATGATCCTTTTTTTATTTAGAAAGAAGGAAGAAAAATGGTAAAAGCACATGAGAAATACAGACATTTTAAAGGAGATATCATAGAAGTTATCTGTGTTGCAAAACACTCGGAAACATTAGAAGATATGGTTGTTTACATACATAACCATACATATTGGGTAAGACCTCTGTCGATGTTTGAAGATAAAATAGATATAAGTAGTAGACCAGATAATGTTACTGGTCAAAAATATAGATTTGAAAAAATAGGAGGATAAAATATGTTAGACATTAAATTTTTAAGAGAAAATCAAGAATTAGTAAAAGAAAATATCAAAAAGAAATTTCAAGATGAAAAATTACCACTTGTAGATGAAGTAGTTGAATTAGATAAAAAGAATCGTGAATTAAAACAACAAGGTGATGAATTAAGAAGTAAAAGAAATGAATCTAGTAGTCAAATTGGATTACTAATGCGTGATAAAAAAGTTGATGAAGCCAATGCTTTAAAAGAACAAGTAAAAGAAATTAATCAACAACTAACAAAAATTGAAGAAGAAGAAACAAAAATCTCTCAAGAAATTAGAGAAAAAATGTTAATTATTCCACAGATGATTGATCCATCTGTACCAATTGGAAAAGATGATACAGAGAACGTAGAAATTGAAAAATATGGAGAACCAATCGTTCCTGATTATGAGATTCCATATCATGCTGATATTTGTGATAAATTAAATGGATTAGATAAAGAAAGTGCTGGACGTACATCTGGAAATGGATTCTATTATTTAATGGGAGATGTCGCAAGACTTCATTCAGCAATGCTATCTTATGCTAGAGACTTTATGATTAATAAAGGATTCACTTACTGTATTCCCCCATTTATGATTCATGGTGATGTTGTAAATGGTGTTATGAGCTTTGCTGAAATGGACGCCATGATGTATAAAATTGAGGGTGAAGATTTATTCTTAATTGGAACAAGTGAACACTCTATGATTGGTAAATTTAAAGGACAAATTATCAAAGAAAATGAATTACCAATTACTTTAACTTCTTATTCTCCATGTTTTAGAAAAGAAGTTGGAGCACATGGTATTGAAGAACGTGGACTTTACAGAGTACATCAATTTGAAAAACAAGAAATGGTTGTTCTATGTAAACCAGAAGAAGCTATGGATTGGTACAATAAAATGTGGCAATATACTGTAGAATTCTTTAGAAGTTTAGATATTCCAGTTAGAACATTAGAATGTTGTAGTGGTGACTTAGCAGATTTAAAAGTAAAATCTTGTGATGTAGAAGCTTGGAGTCCAAGACAGAAAAAATATTTTGAAGTAGGAAGTTGTTCTACATTAGGAGATGCTCAAGCAAGACGTTTAAGTATTCGTGCTAAAGGAGAAAATGGAAATTATTTAGTATCTACTTTAAATAATACTGTACTAGCTACTCCACGTGGATTAATTGCTTTCTTAGAAAATAATTATCAAGAAGATGGAAGTATTAAAATTCCAGAAGCATTAAGACCATACATGGGTGGTATCGAAGTAATTCAACCAAAATAAAAAGGATTTTGACATCCTTTTTATTTTTTGCATTTTTATTCAATGACGTATGGATCTTGCATTGTTCCTGTACCTGTGAACTCTAGATTCTCTGTGTTCAGATTGATCACTGGGCGGACGCCGTAACCAGACGTCACATCGCGCCATCCGTCCAACTCTCCCGACGACGTCACATAAAGCTCGACCGCATACGCCCATCCGTGGAGGAAGCGGGACGGCGACATGGTCCAGTAGTCTGTTCCCGTGTATAAGTAATATAAC